>NZ_QVFI01000029.1:3193-43451 GCF_003433845.1 Absiella sp. AM09-50 | reverse complement strand
GGTATATTAGATTTATTACTCTTTGTATGAGTAACTTTAATATACCAGGAGAACATATGAATTTAGGAGATCATATACAACAAGCCAGAAAGAAAGCTCAATTATCACAAGAAAAGCTAGGAGATATGGTTGGTGTCACCAGACAGACAATCAGCAACTGGGAACTCAATATTACCACCCCTGATGCCAATCAGTTATTAGCACTGTCAAAGGCATTACAAGTCAGCATGGATGCCCTGATGGAAAATGATATCCAGCATCTTATAGAACAGAAAGTAAATGTTGTGGAAACACAGGTCAGTAAAAACAATACGCTGCTGCTTTGTATATTGATTGCCCTCATGGTTCTTTTTATATTGATGTTCATCATGAACGCTTAGAGGAGGAAATTTATGAATCAAACAAAGTCAAAAATGCATACTTTATATTTTCTGATTGCCCTTTACATTTCGATATATATTGGGAATATTGTTTTAGATATTACGGATAATTTCATACAGAATATATGGATACCAAGAATCCTTGGAACCATTACATGTGCAATTATGGGACTATTATTTCAGAAGTACTGGTTAAGCAAATATGCTTAATGCTTGTCATCATAACAGCATCATATTTTACATTTTGTTTCACGATTTGAAATTTTTTACATATTTTTGATGATTTTTCTTGTAATTCTTGTCAAAGTATCGTATCATATAGGCAAATGGGAGTGAGTGCTATGCATAACAAAGGATATTATTATTATCGATAGTTCGTTATAAAGCCATAACATATGCATGGTTCTTTTTCTCTTTATAACGATTACACAAAAGCATCTGTCGAATGATTGATGCTTTTTTTTCTTAATCAGGAGGATAAACAAATGAAAATTCATGTGGATTTAAAAGAAAATGGTTATGACATCATTATGGAGCATGGTGTATTAGCCAATGTAAAAGATTATGTAGATCTCAATCGTAAAGTCATGGTCATCACGGATGAAGGCGTTCCTTTAGAATATGCGACCAGTGTAGTTGCACAATGTGCAGAAGGATATCTGCATGTTGTTCCACAAGGTGAAGATTCTAAAAGCCTGAGCGTATTTAAAGAAATCTGTGAAGATCTATTGGAACAGCAGTTCTCTAGAAAAGACTGTATTATCGCAATAGGTGGTGGTGTTGTTGGAGATTTAAGTGGATATGTAGCCGCTAGCTATATGCGTGGTATTGATTTTATTCAAATCCCTACCACAACCCTTTCTCAGATTGATTCCAGTATTGGTGGAAAAGTTGCGATTAATCTGGATGAAGTTAAAAACATCATTGGTGCTTTCTATCAGCCAAAGATAGTAATTATTGATCCAGATACGTTACAGACTTTACCAAAACGTCATTATATCAATGGGTTGATCGAAGCGTTAAAAGAAGGTTTGATTTATGATGAAAGCCTGTTTAATTTATTTGAAGCCGGTGATATCTATAAAGATTTAGACCAGATTATTGAAAAGGCATTATATGTGAAAAAAGATGTTGTGGAAAAAGATGAAAAGGAACAGCATTTAAGAAAAATCTTAAACTTTGGACATACGATTGGACATGCGATTGAAAGTTATTATCACTTAAGTGAATATCTACATGGAGAATGTGTTGCGTTTGGCATGTTGTATTTTATCGAAAAGGAAGATATTAAAAAACGTGTTCTTGCGATTTATGATAAACTGGGCATCAAGGCATCTGCGCCTTATGATCCTGATACAGTATATGGCTTATTATGCAATGATAAAAAAGCAGCACATGGAAGTGTCAGTATCGTCAAGGTGAAAGAAATTGGCAAGGCAGAAATTCAGGATATGAAGCTTGAAGAAGTCAGAGTATTATTGAAAGGATAAGATTATGAAAAACAGTTTTGGAAATCATTTAAATGTTTCATTGTTTGGGGAAAGTCATGGTGAAGAAATTGGTGTTGTGATTGATGGATTAGCACCCGGTATTCATCTGGATATGGACTTTATCAACGCAATGATGGATAAGCGTAAAGCAAAAGGAAGAATCAGTACACAACGTAAAGAAGGCGATGAAATTCATATCGTCAGTGGTTATTTTAATGGATATACCACAGGGACACCCCTTACCATATTGATTCATAATACCAATACAAGAAGTGGTGATTATGAAAAGACAAAAAACCGTTTACGCCCTTCTCACGCAGATTATACCGCAGAAGCAAAATATCTTGGCTATCAGGATTATCGTGGCGGTGGACATTTCAGCGGTCGTTTAACTGCACCTATCGTTGCGGCTGGAGCGATTGCCATGCAAGTATTGAATGAAAAGAAAGGCATTTTGATTGGTTCTCATATTGCGGAATGTCATGGTATCAAAGATACCTTATTCTCAAGTGATGAATCCACACTTAAAAGTGAAATTGAAAAAATGAATGCCAGTGATTTTGCGGTACTGGATAAAGATATCGCAGAACAAATGCATCGCCATATTGAAGAAGCCGCAAATATAGGCGATAGCGTTGGTGGTATTCTGGAAAGTGTCATTTTGCATATGCCAGTGGGTGTAGGCGAACCATTCTTTGATTCTATAGAAAGCAGATTAAGTCATTTATTATTTAGTGTACCTGCTGTAAAAGGTGTGGAATTTGGTTTAGGCTTTGATTTTGCGAATCATTATGGCAGTGAAGTCAATGATGCGATTATTTATGATCAAAAGGAACACAGAGTAAAAACCGCTACCAATCATAATGGAGGCATCAATGGTGGCATCAGTAATGGTATGCCGATTCGTATTCGCACAGTAATTAAACCAACCCCTTCCATATATAAGGAACAGGATACGATAGATAAAGAAACACATGAAGCCGTAAAGCTTCAGATTGAAGGAAGACATGATCCAGCGATTATTCATCGCGCGAGAATCGTGGTAGATGCTGTATTAGCACTTGGTATTTTAGATTTATTGATGGAACGTGACGCAACACTTTCCATGTTTAACAGAACGTAGGAGGAAATTGATTATGATTATTACAATGAAGAAAGATGCGACAAAACAAGATATTGAAAATGTCATGCGACAGTTGAAAAACAAAGGACTACAGATTCATGAAAGTATCGGGGAAAACTACAATGTCTTTGGGGTAGTTGGGGATACTTCTCAAATCGACCCAAAACGTATTGAGGCAAATCCTCATGTGGAAAGCGTTGTACGTGTATCCAGTCCTTATAAGAAAGCGAGCCGTATGTTTCATCCAGAAGATACCATCATTAACGTAAATGGTATTAAAATCGGTGGAAAAGAAAAAATCGTTGTCATTGGCGGACCATGTTCTGTGGAAGGAAAAGACATGATTTGTCATTTGGCACAGGAAGTAAAAAACAGTGGCGGTGTCATGCTAAGAGGTGGCGCATATAAGCCAAGAACT
This sequence comes from Absiella sp. AM09-50, assembly GCF_003433845.1. NCBI lineage: Bacteria > Bacillati > Bacillota > Erysipelotrichia > Erysipelotrichales > Erysipelotrichaceae > Amedibacterium > Absiella sp. AM09-50. The sequence goes on along the minus strand of NZ_QVFI01000029.1, from coordinate 40,040 downwards.
AGTCCATACGCTTTCCAGGGTATGGGTACAGAAGGTATTCTGGCAATGGTGGAAGCTCGTAAAAAAACCGGCTTGCCAATTGTCACAGAATTAATGAGTGCAGATAAACTGGATGAATTTATCGAATATGTGGATGTTATCCAGATTGGCGCAAGAAATATGCAAAACTTTGATCTGTTGAAGGCTGTTGGAAAAACCAACAAACCAGTTCTTTTAAAACGAGGACTTGCCAATACAATTGAAGAATGGATCATGAGTGCAGAATATATTATGTCAGAAGGCAACGAAAATGTTATGCTGTGTGAACGTGGTATCCGTACATTTGAACCATATACAAGAAACACTTTAGATTTAAGCGTTGTGCCAATTATCAAAAAGAAAACACACCTTCCTATCATTATTGATCCAAGTCATGCGACTGGAGATTGGGAACTTGTGGAAAGTGCATCTTTAGCAGCAATTGCCGCAGGTGCGGATGGATTGATCATTGAAGTACATGACTGTCCAGAATGCGCTTGGAGTGATGGTGCACAATCATTAAAACCGCAGCGTTTTGCGGAAGTCATTCGTAAAGGTAAAAAGATCGCCGAGGTTATCGGGAGGGATATGTAATGCAGGCAACGATTACCCCTTCCAAGGTATCCGGTGCTATCTGTATACCCCCAAGTAAAAGCATGGCACATCGTGCTATCATCTGTGCATCCTTAGCAAAAGGCCGCAGTATCATTGAACATGTGGAATATTCAAAAGATATTTTAGCAACGATGGATGGTATGCGAAAACTAGGTGCAATAATCACACAGGAGCATGATCGTTTGATTATCGATGGGATACAAGACTTTCATTGTGAAAGTGATGAAGTATTCTGTAATGAATCCGGTTCTACCTTACGATTTTTTATCCCAATTTTCTCATTATGTCATCAAACCTTAACCTTTACCGGTGCTGGTCGTTTACTACAGCGCCCGCAAAAGGTATATGAAGATATCTTCCATGAACAGGGATTATACTTTTCTCAAAACGACAAAGGAATTACCATCAAAGAATCATTAAAACCCGGTGAATATCATATCAAAGGAGATATCTCCTCCCAGTTTATCAGTGGCCTGTTATTCACATTGCCCCTGTTGTCCAAGGATAGTATCCTGCATATCGAACCACCCTTTGAATCCAGATCCTATGTAGATCTAACATTGGAAATGCTGGAATTGTTTGGTGTTCATGTATCCTACAAGGATGATCATACTTTATGGATACCAGGCAATCAAAGCTATCAGCCACACGATTACCGTATTGAAGGGGACTTTTCACAACTGGCTTTCTTTGCGGTATTGGCTGCGATATCATCTGATTTAGATGTTACAGGTATCCGTCACAGTTCTGCACAGGGAGATAAAGCTATTATCTCCATTCTAAAAGATTTTGGCGCAAAAATAGAAGAAATTGAAGATGGCTATCATATATCTAAAAGTTCATTACACGGCTGTGTGATTGATCTAGCGAATTGTCCTGATTTAGGACCAATTCTATGCGTCCTTGCCATGTATGCACAAGGAGAAACCATCATACAAAATGCACAGCGTTTACGTATTAAAGAAAGTGATCGTATCGCTGCCATGGAAGAAGAATTAAGAAAGTTTGGCGTGGATATCCATTCCAACGAAGATACCATCTTTATCAAAGAATGTACCCACCCTATCTGTAAAGAAACCTTATCAGGACACAACGATCATCGTATCGTTATGGCATTAAGTGTCGCATTATTATGTAGTGAACAATCTGGAACCATAGAAGGTGCACAGGCAATATCTAAAAGTTATCCTACCTTCTTTGAAGATGTTACACGCATTCATGGAAAGGTGGAATGTGCATGATCACAAAAGATACACGCTTTCTTATCATCGGTTTGGGACTGATTGGTGGAAGCTATGCCATGGGATTAAAAAAGAACGGCTATCATGTGGAAGCCATTGAAATCAATCAATTAAGCATTGATTATGCTTTAAAAAATGGCATCATAGACAAGGGTTCTACTTTCGATTTAGATATGATATCCCAGGCAGATGTCATTATCGTTTCCCTGTATCCAAACATGAGTGTTGATTGGATTGCGACTTATCAAAAATACTTTAAGCCTGGTGCTTTAATTTCCGATGTTGCCAGTGTAAAAACCGGTGTAGTCAAACCAATACAGGATATCATCCGTGATGATGTAGAATTTTTAAGCTCCCATCCAATGGCTGGAAAAGAAGTCAGTGGTGTGAAATTTGCGGATGATACCATCTTTCATTCCGCTAACTTTATTATTCTGCCTACAGAAAAAAATACAAAAGAAGCAATCGATTCCCTGCGCCAGATGGCTCAGATTTTAGGTTTCCATAATATCAGTGAATTAAGTGTGGAAGATCATGATGCCATGATTGGTTTTGTATCGCATTTAACACACGCCATTGCGGTTTCTTTGATGAATACCAATGACAATACGCACCTGGTGGAATACACCGGTGACTCTTTCCGTGATCTGACGCGCATAGCGAAGATCAATGAGAATCTTTGGAGTGAGGTTTTCTTCCTGAATAAAGATAATCTGATTAAAGAAATTGATGACTTTACCGCAGAAGTAGAAAACCTGAAATCAAAACTTATCCATAATGATGTAGAAGGATTAAAAGAATTATTTATCCAATCCACTGCAAGACGAAAATTATTTGATAAATAGGAATCATCGTTGTATGATTTCTTTTTTTATGGCAGGTTGTACCTTCCTTTGGGTATTTGATGTTTACAGGGATTGTATCACTTGTGGAATTTTATATAATGTTGATAAGGAGGTTTCTATATGAAAATACGCATTGAACAGGATGCAGCTTACAAAGAAGAAGAAATCATCATCCATTGTGCGATGATACATCCCCGCTTACAAAAGCTCATCCATATGATGGAACAATATGCCATCTCTTTTGAAGTATATGATCACAATAAAACTTCATTTATTCCTATTGATGAAATATATTACTTGGAATCTGTGGACGGTAAAACCATCGTTTATACAAGTCATCACTTTTATGAAATGAAGCAATCCCTTCAACAATTAGAAGAACGTTTAAAGAATACGACATTTTGTCGTATCAGCAAACATACGATTGTGAACATTTTATGGATTGATGCATTAGAACCATATGCCAATCACCGCTTGTTGCTGCACATGGAAAACAACGACAAGCTCATAGTGAATCGCATGTATTTGGAAACATTAAAGGCTGCCATTAGCCAGTAAGGAGGAATACTCTATGTATCGTTTTTTTCACAAATATCTACCCTATGGATGTATCTGTAGTGTTCTATGTATGATTGTGGAAAGCATCAATGCCATCCGTTTTTCCACAACCATAGAAGGTACTGTTATTTTATCAGATATCGCCATGATTATGATCTTGACCATCGCATGTTATGTTATTGATTTCTATGATTTTAAAAGTTATCGTAGTTATTTTTTCACTCGATACGTGATATTATTTATCATCTTTATGATTGCGTATCAACTCTTTTTCACAATTCCTTTCAGCTTTCATGGAGTTTTTAATTTATGGTTGATATACACAGTGAATATTCTTTTGATACAAGCTTATGTAAATCATACCGTTGTGAAAGAAACTGCCCAGATGAATGCCTTGTTACAAAAGAAAAAAGCAGAAAAAAATTAAAAAGGCTTTACAGCAAAACATTGTTACGTTATAATATCATTGTAACAAAACATTGTTCTATTGAAAGGAGGTATAACTTATGTTCCTACATCACACAAAAAAAGAAAAAGGATTTTACTATCATGCCGAAGAATTACGTTATGAAGAAAAAATGCAGTTCATGAAAAGCGCAGCATTTCAAAATAGTGCTCTCTTAGAAATCAAAATGAAATAATAACATTTTAATAACATTTTAATAACATTTCTAATCAAGCACCCCATCATTCCTGAATCATCTTATATTAATAAGACCATAAGAATGCTGCGTAAAAGAAAACATCAGACTTGTTTCTATTTCAATCTGATGTTTTTTTATATTTTAATATTTTTCAATGATACAATCATGATGTTTATGATTATCTGCTTCTGTAGAATAATTGATACCAACCAACAATATTTCATCAAAATTGCTTACTCGATCAACATATTTTTTCCTTTTGATCTGATCGATTGCTTCTTCTGCACTCTTATTATACTTAAGTTCTAAGATGATTGCTGGATATCCCTTTTTCTTTGGAGTGAAAAGATAATCTACAAATCCTTTGCCTGACTTATCTTCTCTTGTGACTTCATAATAATTTCTCGCATACAGATAACACAATGTAATCACACATGACAGACTATTTTCGTTATTATATTGCAAGAATGGTATTTCTCGATCATGTGCTTCCTCAATATATTGTGCTACTTTTTCTCCATCCATCGCAATTGTCGCATCTAATACATTTTTAGAATTATTGACGATATCTGCGATTCCACCCATACTCTTTCTATTTAACACTCTTTGAAATTTTTCCATCAATTCATGATTTGGTATTCTCAAGAAACCATCATGATATGACAAGAATCCAAAGACCACCATGGCAGATAATATTTCATCCCGACTATTTAAGTGCAACTGTTCTGCGCCATATCCTTCCAATTCCACTTCTACAGGAATCCCTGCCACCATTTTCACAATGTCCTCTCTTACTGCATCTACATTATGTTCTATATATTCAGCTATTTCATCCATTGGTCCTGTTTCTGTCCAGTAGTTAAGACAGACACCATCCGTTATCGCAGATGAAACAGATCGTGGATTAAATAAACTTGAACCATTTGATTTGTAATATCCATCATACCATTTTTTTAATGTTTCAAATGATGGCTTCGTGTATTTCTTAGTTAATTCAACTATTTCCTCTTCATCAAACCCAAAATAATCTTCATAAATCCTATCATTCATAAAATTATATTCTTTAAACATATTCAACTCAGATCCGCTAGAGTATTTTGCGATTGGTAACACTCCTGTCATATAAGCCAATTCTACGTAAGATTGATCTTTTAATAATCCTTTTAAAAATTCCAGGTAAGCCTTTTTATCTTTTTCTTGCATAAAGTCCTTATAAAAGATACTATCCCATTCATCCATAATAAAGATGAATTTTTCATTTGTCCTCTTTAATAAGCTTTTTATTGGTTCTCCATGAACTTTCTCTATGCCATATACTTCTTTCAAATCTTCCTAAATACAATATTTTATCCAACTGATATATTCTTCATAGGTTGTGCATGGATCAGGCAATGTACTAAAATCAATATAGACTACATGATGTTTATTGATATGTTCTTCATAGGTTGATGTTTGTGCTATTTTTAAATCTTTAAATAATTCATGTGTGTCATATCCTTGCGTATAGTATGCCCCAAGCATATTTGCATTCATCGTTTTCCCAAATCTTCTAGGACGCGTGATACAAAAATAACAATCTTCACTACCAATTACTTCATTAAATTTATTAATTAGCATGCTTTTATCAATATAGATTTTTTTCTTTAAAACTCGTTGGAATAATTCAACAGGAATATTAGTATCCAAATAATAATACATATCCATCACCTCATCTCTTTTTATATTATAGACTATTCTTTCTTCTTTTACTATGAAAAAAGCACTATCTATTGTTTTCATTAGACAATGCTTATCGTTCCTATTTATATTTTTCGATAATACAATCATGATGTTTATGTTTATCTGCATCTGTAGAATAATTGATACCAACAAACAGTATTTCATCAAAATCTTTCACTCGCTCTACATAGTTTTTCTTCTTGATTTGATCAATTGCTTCTTCTGCACATTTATTATATTTCAGTTCCAATATAATTGCAGGATATCCCTTTTTCTTAGGTGTAAAAAGATAATCTACATATCCTTTACCGGATTTATCTTCTCTTGTGACATCATAATAATTTCTTGCATACAGATAACATAAAGTAATCACACATGACAGACTATTTTCGTTATTATATTGCAAAAACGGTATCTCTCGGTCATGTGCTTCTTCAATATATTGTGCTACTTTTTGTCCATCCAATGCAATTGTCGCATCTAATACATTTTTAGAATTATTGACGATATCTGCAACGCTACCCATACTTTTTCGTTTTAATACTCTTTGAAATTTTTCCATCAGCTCATGATTCGGTATCCTTAAGAAACCATCATGATATGATAAGAATCCAAAGACCACCATGGCAGATAAGATTTCATCTCGACTATCTAATTGTAATTGAGATGCAGCATACCCTTCCAATTCTACTTCTACAGGGATACCTGCCACCATTTTCACGATGTCTTCTCTTACCTCATCTACATTATGCTCTATATATTCTGCAATTTCATTCATTGGCCCTGTTTCTGTCCAATAATTTTTGCATTTTCCTTTTTGTAACGCTAATGAAACAGATCGAGGATTAAACAAACTTTTCCCTTCACTGGTATAATATCCATCATACCAGTATTTTAATTCTTCATATCCTACACTATTCATCTGATTACATAATTCTTTTACTTCATCTTCATGAAATCCAAAAAATAAATCATATTCATCATCATTCATAAAATTTAATTCATCAAACATATTCAATTCCGAACCAGTTGAATATTTTGCGATTGGTAATACCCCTGTCATATAGGCTAATTCCACATATGGCTGAGTTTTAAATAATCCTTTTAAAAATTCTAAATATGCTTTTTTATCCTTTTCTTGCATAAAATCTTTGTAAAAAATACTGTCCCATTCATCCATTATAAAGATAAATTTCTCATTTGTTTTTTCAAATAGATTTTGGATAGGTTCTCCAGGAACTTTTTCAATTCCATAACCTTTTTTCAAATCATCTTGCAAGCAGTATTTAATCCAGCTTATATATTCTTCATATGAATTACATGGATCAGGCAACCTACTAAAATCTATATAAATAACATGATGTTTATTGATATGTTCTTCATAAGACACTGTCTGTGCTATTTTCAAATCTTTAAATAATTCATGGGTATCATATCCTTTTGTATAATACGCGCCAAGCATCACTGCATTGATTGTTTTTCCAAATCTTCTAGGGCGTGTAATACACATAAATCGATTTTCTTTTCCTATCAAAGGATATATTTTATTGATCAACATGCTCTTGTCTACATAAGGTTCAGTTGAGACAACAATTCTAAATTGTTCCATAGGAGTTTCTTTGTCTAGAAAATACATTCACACTCACCTCATCTCTCTTTTTATATTATAGACTATTTTCTCCTCTTTTACTATGAAAAAAGCACTGTCCTTTCCATGACGCATTATAAGCGTATCATTACATTTTTTGTTTCTGATTTATTTTCCTGTTACTTGTTATTCCTAATTAATTTTTGTATAACTTAACAAATGGAGGTATTATATGGAAGATCAAGAAAAATTTAAGCTAGATGCAACATCCGTATGCAAAATGCTGTTACTATATTTATTGATTCCATCTCTCATGGTGATTTTTGTAGGTGCATTACTCCTTGCTAGTGGATATAATGAATATGATTCTACTATGATGGCATCTGTGTTATGTCTAAGTGCGATGTCTATTTACATCATTCAACATTATCCGAAGCGAATGGATGTAACGTTGCCTTACCAAAAACCTGTAAAAAGCTTTACACGTCAGATATTTACTAGATATATCATGATTACTATTGGAATCACCTATCTTATTTCACTTTGTTTTAATTTATTTACATTGCTTGTACAAAATCAGATAGAATTTCATACCATTGATATGTCTATGGGAAATCAGCTTCTAATCAATATCTTCAATGTTGTATACAGTATCTTATTGGCACCTTTATTTGAAGAATTGATTTTTAGAGGACTCATATTAGAGAAATTAAAACCTTATGGTACTCGTTTTGCGATATTGACTGTATCTATCCTGTTTGCATTATTTCATGGCAATCTGCCACAAACAGTTCCACTTTTCTTCTTTTCTATCGTGCTATGTAAGATGACTTTACGAAGTGAATCCATATATCCAGCTATTATCACACATATCATTTTTAATACCATTGGTACTGTGACATCCTTTATATCTAATATTTATATCGCCGCATTGATTGGATGGGTCATGATTATTTTCATGGGATATGCATTGATAAAAGTGATAAAGTATTTACGGAAACATCCTTTTAAAAACAGAGAAAAAGAAGCTTGGAGAGTACGTGACTTTTTCCATAACTGGGCTGGTATTATATTTTTGATTTTGATTATATTAAACATACTAACATCTATTGAATTATTATAGGACAGATTCGTCTGTCTTTTTTTGTATATTACCAAATATTTGGATTATAATGTTCATAGGTGATCTTTATGGATACATTACTATCTTATACAGCATGGATGATGAATGAACCAGAACCCTGGGGTATTTTTCATATACTTATGTTGTTAGTAGGGGTTCCTGTCACAATCTTTCTGGGATGGAAAACCCATCATATATCCCAAGCAATGCATCAGCGCTTGTTATTTATTCTTGGTATGATCCTTATCTTATTAGAGTTATATAAACAATTATTTTCTTATGCCATTGTAAATCATCATACTTATGACTGGTGGATTTTTCCCTTTCAATTATGTTCGCTGCCTATGTATTTGTGTGTTCTTTTACCTTTCTTGAAAAAGCATTCGACTTCTATCATAGAAACCTTCTTGATGGATTTTACTATTTTGGGAGCTTCTATGGCACTTTTGTTTCCTGATGATATGATGCATCCCTATATTACATTAACGGCGCATGCTTTTTTATGGCACTTTATTTTATTGTTTATAGGATTCCATATTGCCTGGTATCGTAATACTTTTGCTAAATATCATCAGGTCGTACTGTTATTCTTTCTTACCGCTGCATTGGCAACATGTTTTAATATAATATTTCATACTTATGGTGATATAGATATGTTTTATATCAGTCCTTATATGCCTTTCTCACAACCTGTTTTTGATATGCTAGAGCCAATTATTGGGCGCATACCAACCATTTTGATTTATTTAGTATGTGCCTGTGGTGGTGGACTGCTTATTCAAAAAATCATCGCATATAAAAAGCATCCGTAGATGCTTTCCTTTTACTTATTGGTGTATGAAATGATATACAGCACCAACCATTCCAGCCGTATTTCCTAGCTTTGCCTGTGTAATTTCCAGATCTTTCGCAAACATAGGCATGGCTTTTTCTTTGATTTTTTTACGTAATGGTGCTATCAAATATTCAGTTTCATTGCTTACACCACCGCCGATCACGATGATTTCTGGATTAAAGATATGCACAAGGGATACACAGCCTGCGACAATATCCTCTATCCATTCATTCACAACTTTCTGTATTTCCTGATCCCCTTTCTTCAGGCATTGAAATACTTCCATGCCATTCATGACTGGTCTTGATGGACAGCGTGCCTGTATTCTTCGTATTAAAGCTGATGTCGATGCATAACGCTCAAAGCATCCTTGATTTCCACATCCACATGGTTCTCCCTGCTCATGAAGTATCATATGTCCGATTTCTCCAGCAATGCCATTTCTTCCTGTCAACAGTGTTCCATTCACAATCATACCTCCACCAATGCCAGTACCAATCGTAAATGCCACAACATTTTGATAACCTTTCGCAGCTCCCATCCATGCCTCGGCTAATACCATACAATCCGCATCATTCAATACGGTACAAGGCAAAAGCAGCGTTTCTTCTATGCGCTCTTTGATATGACTGCCACAATATCCTGGCACAGAACCACCGGAGCCAATCACAACACCACTATGATCATCAATCTGACCAGTCGCAGAAACACCTACTCCTTTGATTTGTGCCAGATCAATTTCTTTTTCTGAAAGAAACATCAAAATCCCCTGCATCACTGCATCCATAAATGGTATTTTATAATGATCAATATTCACAGGATATTTCGCAGATATGAGTACTTCTCCTGATGCATCCACAATACCTACTTTTACATCTGTACCACCAATATCAATTCCCAGATAGTCCATATGTTTCACCTTCTTCTATCATGAATTTGATAACGGCTTTTTCTACTTTTGTGCTTACATGCGTAATATCTGGTTTATGTAAATCTTCTGGGAAACAAATCGCAAAGCTGTCTTCTTCCAAAAGGAAAGAACCAAGAGCCGTTCCCTGATATTCTTGAAAATCATCCTCTTTCTGGTATTCATTTAATGCCTTTGTATGTAATAAGTCTGTGTATTCTACTATTTCATTGCCTTTTACCAATAATTGAATATCCCCATAAACTTGATGGCCTTCAAATGGTTTTTCTTCTGATGAAACCGTCTTACAATCAAATCTTCTTAATAAAACATGCTGTCCAGCAACCGGTGTTTCACCCATTGGGGCATTACGCCATTCTTCTTTTTGAATATATGCAATTGCGATATCCAGATTTTTATTGATTCCGATATATCTGTTTAAATCTTTTAGTTTACCTGTAATCATAATGTTCTCCTTATTTTAAAAAGAAACTTCACAAGGAAGTTTCTAGTCACATGCATTTAATACTTCAATATCATTTACCTGATAATGAGCTTTAATTTCCTTAAATGACTGTTTTACTTTTTTAATTTCTTCTTCACTCAGGTTCATAAATGGCGCTCTGACATAACCGGCATCTACGCCCATCCAGCGAAGGCTTTCTTTGATGACTGCATAATAATCATATTTTAATGATGCTTCAATGATATCTACTGCGATTTTCTGTTTTTTCTGTGCACCAGCGATATCTCCACTTTTTACTTTCTGATAAATATCCTTAAATACATCCGGCATCATGGAATAGAAAGAACCGATGATTCCATCTGCTTCGTTGATAATGCCACTGACTGCCATTTCATCTGCGCCAGAGTATACCATGAAATCCTGCGAAATCTTATCTTTACATTTGTAAATATCCTGATGTGTACATGCTGTATATTTGACACCTTTCACATTTGGAATGTTTGCTAGACGACAGATAAAATCAAAGCCTAATAGTCCAGCAAGTGGTACGTTATATACAATCATAGGAAGTGGTGTTGACATAGACACAGCTTCATAGTATTTATAGATGTTTTCTTCTTTAAATTTCCAGTAGAATGGTGGCACGCTACTGATGGCATCTGCGCCTGTGGCATAGGCATGTTTTGCCAGATCAATACTGATCTTTGTGGAAATAGCACCAACATGAACGATGACAGGAATTCTTCCATGTACTTCATCAATTACAACTTCTACTACTTTTTTTCTTTCTTCTGGTGTCATTAAAAAGCCTTCACCCGTACTGCCTGTTAAATATAATCCATCCATTCCTCGCTCAATCAAATGATTGACCAGTTTACGCATTCTGTTTTCATCAAATTCTTCATGTTCATCAAAGGGTGTAATCAATGCTGGAATTACGCCTTTGATATTTTTTAATTCAAAGTTAGCCATTTCGATTCCTCCTAATATTTTCTTTTTATTTTACTTAAATCACCTTGTATGGCAAACAGCTTTATGTTTTGGAAGGTAAAGCGTAAATATATTTCTTTGCCTTTTAATTCACTCAAGGTATGATCTTTATAGGTGATATCACGATATCCATCCTCATCCGGTTCTGATACCTGCATAGATACTGCCTCAAAGCCTTCAAAAGGAATACCTTTACGATTGGTGATTTCTACTTTAAACTGCGCGTTTGTTTCTTCTTTCATAAGTACCTTTAAGTTATCGCCATATACATCAAATGCTGTGGTTTGTAGTATTGCATTTGTTTCTGTACGTTTATTTGTATAATAAGCGAATTGATCTTTTTCTACATAGCCGCGCATGAAACTTGTTTCTCTGAAATTGGTATGTTGTCCATTGCCTCCCATATAATAGAAATACATCCTTCCATCTATTTCTACAGGGGCGGAAGCATAGATACATCCACAATCTGGTGCTCCTGTTGGATAATGTCCAGCACCTCTTGGGATAAAGGGTTCTTCATCATTGATACTGTCCCATGCATCTAAATTGGTTGTAAACTTCAGGAAACAATCTACTGTATCATAATTTTCATCAATCTGATCGCCTTCATGGTATACAGAAGCAAGCCCTAAATACAGATTCGCATATTGAAATACTGGCATTGAGTAAACCTGATTCTGGAATCCATTTCCACGGTATACTTCCTGTGGCTCACTCCAATTAATGAAATCCGTACTTTCACTTTTTGCGACGATACGCAATCCATTTCGCCAGATTCTTGTCATTAAGATATAATGGCCAGTTTTCTGATCACGAAAGACAAAGTTATGGGTATCTGCCTGGGGGTTGTATTTGGCCCATTCTCTTGGCTCTGTAAAATGGATACCATCCCTAGAAAAGGCAACTGCCATGAAATTGTTATGGCCGGCATAATCTATTTTTGTCATAAGTTTATATCGTTTATCTTTATCTTGTTCCTCTGTATCCAGAAAAACACTTGTGCCATGTGCATAAGGCAGAATGACATTGTTGCGTTTACTGCCATTGATTTCATGCAGATATAAATCTGGTTTTTCCCAATGGATACCATCTTTTGACTCCGCATAACATAAGGAAACAATGCGATCCTCTGTTGGTTTGTAACGTTTGTTTACACGTTCATTTAATGGTGTACGTGCCGCATCTTTATCATATGTAAAGACGGAATAATACAAACGATAGCGTTCTATTTGGGAATCATAAATCAGATTGGGATAAGAATTGTCGTAACGTACTTCCCATAGTCTAGGGGGTTCACTAAAGTAATCTTCATGAAACAATACTTTATTTTCTTTATGAATGGGATTTACATGTATTGACGCATTCGACATAAGAAAGCCATCGACTAATCCACTATCCAGTAATAAAAATTTATTCATTGACTGCCTCCTTGCCATCATACAAATGACAATATACAAGATGGTTGTTTCCTACATCTTTTAAAACAGGTTCTTCATTCCTGCATATCTCCATACATTTTCTACAACGGTTGTGAAAAGGACATCCAGAAGGCTTATGAATTGGACTTGGGACATCTCCTTCCAATACAATACGTTTTCTTTTTTCACCAATTTTTGGAATAGGTACAGCGGATAATAATGCTTCGGTATATGGATGTAATGGTCGTTTTGAAAGTTCATCGCTGGTTGCGATTTCCATAACTTTTCCCAAATACATGACCACGATACGATCACTCATATATTCCACAACACTTAAATCATGCGCAATAAATACATAACTTAAATTCATTTTATGCTGGATTTCTTTCATCAGATTCAATACCTGTGCCTGAATGGATACATCTAATGCAGATACCGGCTCATCACAAATCACAACAGATGGATTGATACATAAAGCACGTGCTATACAAATTCTTTGACGCTGACCGCCAGAGAATTCATGTGGATAACGATAAATATAATCTGGTTGAAGATTTACCATCTCCATCATTTTTTTCATGATTTCTTCGCGTTCTTCTCGTTTATGAAAGCCATGTGCTTTTAATGGTTCTTCAAATGCATTATAAATCTTTTTCACAGGATTTAATGAACTATAAGGATCTTGAAACACCATCTGTACCTGTTTTCTAAATTGAAACAGATCTTCTTTGTTCATCTTCGTGATATCTTTTAATACACCCTGATCATTATAAAGAATTTCTCCATCGCTTGGTTTTTCCAACATCAACAGGTTTTTACCCAACGTTGTTTTTCCACACCCGGATTCTCCTACAATACCTAATGTTTCACCTTTACGAATGCTTAAGGATACATCATCTAATGCTTTTACAGAAGCAATTTCCTTTTTGAAAAAGCCTCCATATACGGGAAAATACTTTTTCAGATGATTGACCTGAAATACGATTTCATGTTGTTCTTCCATAATTAGACCTCCTTATTGCCTTCAAATAATAAACATCTTACGATATGTCCGGGTTCTACTTCATAATTTTTAATTGTTTCTTTAAAACAGCGTTCACATGCCTGAGGGCATCGATTCGCAAATTCACAGCCTTCTTTACAATCTTTTGGATCAGGTGTCTGTCCTTCAATTGTTTCCAGCTTTTTGTTTTTATCCATACCAGGTACGGGTACACTTCTTAATAAAGCTTTGGTATATGGATGGGAAGGACGATTAAATATCTGTTTTGTGGAAGCATATTCCACAATACGTCCCATATACATAACTGCCGCATCATCCGCATTCTCCGCTACAAGTCCCATATTATGTGTAATCAACACAATGGATTTATTCTCTTTTTCCTGCAGCTCTTTCATTAGATCCATAATCTGGGCCTGAATTGTAACATCTAACGCTGTGGTAGGTTCATCCGCAATCAGAATATCAGGATTACATACCATGGCAATCGCAATCATAACACGCTGCTTCATACCACCGGAAAACTGGTGGGGATAATCTTTTACACGGCTTCTGGGATCTGGAATACCCAGCTTTGCCAGCATATAAACAGCTTCCTCCAATGCTTCACTTTTCTTCATTTTTTTATTGTGCTGTAAAAGATTCTCCATGATTTGGGAACCAATGGTATACACAGGATTTAAAGAAGTCATGGGGTCTTGAAAGATCATACCAATATGTTTTCCACGTATATCACGCATTTCTTTTCCATACTGTGGAAGCTTATTTAACATGACAGGCTTTCCATCACGATAATATGTTACACTGCCTTTTTCAATCTTTCCTGCTTTAGGAAGCAGATTCATGACACTATGTACGGTAACACTTTTTCCACAACCGGATTCTCCAACAATTGCCAGTGTTTTTCCTTTATATACAGTGAAAGACGCATCTTTCACAATATCAACTTTTTCTCCGCCATTGTAGAAGCTTGTATGTAAATGTTCTACTTTCAGAATAATATCTTCACTCATAATTACGCCCTCCTACAACTGCTTTGGATCAAGAACATCTCGCAATCCATCCCCGAAGAAATTTACCGCAAGTACAAACAATGAAATCGTAATACCAGGAATCACCCATAACCACCAGTTATTCGCAATTACATCTAATGATTTTGCGGCATTCATAATATTGCCCCATGTAGCTACGGTATTAGGAACACCCAGTCCTAAATAGCTTAGCCCTGCTTCACTTAAAATAAAGCCGGCACTGTTGATGGTTGTGGATACAATGATAGGGCTTAATGTATTTGGCAGGATCTGTTTAAACATAATCGTTAAATCACTGATACCAAATGCCTTATTTACCTCTACATATGTTTCTTCACGTAATACCATAAATTCATTTCGGATCATACGGAAGGTTGTCATCCATCCTGTAATGGAAAATATAATAATCAGATTCTGTACACCTTGGCTTAAAATCGCAACCATGATTAATATCAAAATCATTTGAGGGAACGTCTGCAGGATTTCAGACAAACGTATGAACAACATATCTATTTTTCCGCCAAAGTATCCGGCAACACATCCAAATACAACACCAACGAAGGAACCGCTTAATGCACTCAGGACTCCAACGGTGATGGAGGTTCTTCCTCCATATAAAATTCTTGCGAATACATCTCTGCCCAGTTTATCCGTACCGAATATATGGGTGGATGATGGCGCAGCACCTACAGCCTTTAAATCAATAGCATTAGGATCGAAGGATGTAAATAAAGGCGCAAATACAGCGAGTATCAGAAACAACAAGATAATGATGATTCCCATAATTGCCAGTTTGTTTTTTAATAGACGTTTCATATTGCGATACAGCAATGATGATTGATTGATACTTAATTTCTTCATTATGCTCCTCCTTTTCTATTGATCTATACGAATTCTTGGATCTAGTAATGCATTGACCAGATCCACAAGGAAACTTGCAAATAATACAGCTGCCGCTATCATTAATGTCGTAATCATGATTACCGGATAATCGCCTGCTGTTACACCATTTAGGATTGTTGTGCCAATGCCAGGCCATGAGAAGATGGTTTCAATAATGACAGAACCACCTATCAGAATTGGCAGACGAAACATCAGAATAACCAGAATTGGTCCCAGTGCATTTCTAAACGCATGTTTCAAATATACCTTCCATTCAGGAATACCTTTACTTCTTGCCGTTTTTACATACTCTTTATTCATAACATCCAGCATAGAATTTCGTGTATAACGAAGCAATGCTGATATCATGGAGATACCCATTGTAATTGCAGGTAGAATCAGACTATTTAATTTCATAAAGAAACTGTCATCGCCATATTGTAGACGCCCTGCCGCTGGAAACCATCCAAGCTTAATCGCAAACAGCTGAATTACCAGAATACCAAAGAAAAAATGTGGAATAGATGTACCAATAACCGCAATAATTCTTCCTACATAATCGATGATGCCATTCTGGCGAATAGCAGATAATAAACCAATGCCAATCCCCAATACAGCTGAGATGACCAAAGCCACCATAGATAGTTCAATCGTTGCGGGTAACTTCATCGCAATAAGTTTTGCGATTGGTACACCATTGACGATACTATAGCCAAAATCACCATGCAGCAGATCAATCAGCCAGCGAAAATATCGGATAATGACTGGATCGTTTAATCCCAGCTGTTGTCTTAATGCCTCTATATTCGCCGTATTAGCGGCCATATCCGGAGATACCATATAATTGATAGGATCTACCGGTACAATTTGTAATGCCAAAAATACGATTAAGGATATGATAAACAGCATGGGTATGATTGCAAGAAATTTTTTAACAAAATATTTCAGCATATGCTACCTCCCGTTTTTATATATGAGGGAGTGTTGCCACTCCCTGTAAAATGAACAGTTTATTTAACATCCCATTTTTCAAACTGTTTGTCATAAGAATACCAAGGATTACCAAATGTAATACCATCTGGCAATACAATGTGATTTGTATTGACGAAAATCTTATTCTTTAACGTATACATAGGAAGCTTGAATAAATCTTTTTGTTCCTGTACCTGTAGTTTCTTTAAGATTTCAGCACGTTTTGCCTGATCTGTTTCCGCAACTAATTGATTATATAAATCATCAAAGTCGCCTGTTTTACCAAAGATATTCTTGAAATTTGCGTTCTGTGAAGTATATTCACCATAATATTCTTCAAAACCAAATGCAGATAATCCTTTTAATGCGATATCATAGTTCTTTACACTGAATAATGCAGTAGTAGAGTCACCTGTAATCTTTACAGCATCGACTTTCATACCAACTTCTGTTAAATACTGGGTAACCGCATTGATAAAGTCTATAGAAGTCTGATCTCCATAATAGTAGATAATCTTCAATGGTTCATTAAAGTCCCATCCAGCTTCCTTCAACAGTTTCTTAGCTTTATCTGGATTATATTCGTACTGATTCAAGTCTTTATCATAGCCATTATAGCCTTCTGGTACACCAGCATTGCTGACAACACCTAAATCTGGATATAATTTATCAATTAATTCTTTTCGATTAATTGCATACATGATTGCTTCACGTACACGTGGATCTGCCATCTTTTCATTCTTCTTACCATTTGCATCTTCATAATTTACAATGAAATAACGATAGAATAATGTATCTACACTAAATGATTTATAACCATCAATTTTATTAAGTTCTTCAATCATACCAGGAGAATTGCTCTTCATGAAGTCAGATTTTCCACTTTGTGCAGCCGTTAATGCATCACCTACAATATTGACGATAACTTTATCAATCTTTGGTTTTTCACCATTGTAATTATCATCACGTATTAATTCAATGTAGTTACCTGGTTGGAAATCACCAATCTTATACATACCATCTGTGACTGGTTTTTCCCAATATGGATCATTATGTAACTGTAATGGATCAGATTTCTCTAAACAATGCTTTGGCAAAATCACAAACTGTGCTAGTACATTCATGATATTACCTACTTTATGATCAAATTTAATGGTAAGTGTACTACCATCCACAGTGATACCTTTCAAAGAATCCGCCTTGCCTGATTTCCAGTCATCAGCACCCTGAATATTAGAGAATGCGGATGTATAGATACCATTAGCAAGTGCTGCTTTCAAAATCGTTTCCATTGACCACTTCGCATCATCCGCCGTAAGTGGCTCGCCATCAGACCATTTCAAGCCATCATTCATTTCAATAGTCAACGTTAAGCCATCATCACTTAACTTATAACTTTTTGCCAAGTCAGGGCTAACCTTAGTCAGTGTTGAATCAGCCTTAAACAAGTGACGGAATACTAATTCTTTATATAACTCGCCATTGTTTACCCAGACATAATCAAACTTTGTATCCAGGTTTCCACCTTTTTCAGCTGCGATATTAATTACTTTTTCTTTACCTTTATCTGCTTCTTTATTACTTGAACAGCCAGCTAATGTTGTCACACATAAGAAAGCTGCCAAAACGCCTGTAAATAATTTTTTCATAAATTCTCCTTTCTTTTCAGTTCCTCTACGAACTGCTTTGCTATTTCATATGGGCGGGTAATTGCACTACCGACAACGACACATAATGCTCCAGCTTTTAGCACCTTGACGGCTTTATCTGGTGTATCTACATGTCCTTCACCAATTACTGGTATTCCTAACGCTGATAATTTTGAAATCAGTGTGTAATCAGGAACAGGTGCATCTTTACTCTCTTGTGTATATCCACATAATGTTGTCCCAACAAAATCCACACCAAGTTCATATGCCCGCTTACCTTCTTCGTAAGTAGCGATATCTGCCATCAATACCATATTCGGATATTTTTCTTTAATATCGTGAATAAATGCTTCCAGTGTACGATGATCTGCACGAACACGATTCGTACAATCGAAGGCAACAATATCACATTGACATTTTGCTAATGCATCAATTTCTGCCATTGTCGCCGTGATATATTGTGGTGAATCCGGATAGTCTTTTTTGATGATTCCAATGATTGGCAAGTCTACAACTGCCTTGATTTCTTGAATATCACGTACAGTGTTTGCCCTTATGCCAACAGCCCCTGCCTGATAAGCTGCTTTCGCAAATAACGGCATCACACCACCCTTATCGCTGTACATAGGTTCTTGTTCTAATGCCTGGCAGGACACAATCAACCCACCTTTTATTTTCTCTATTAATTCTGCTTTTTCCATGTTTCTTTACATCGTTCCTTTCCTCTATACATCGTAAGCGCTTACTTCAATACTCAAAAAAAATGGTACCATCCTGTATAAATCTCATGCTATAATCTAATCAACAAGTAACTCTGTTTTGCATCTCCTTTCTGGTTTATTCCTCCTACATCTATTATTCTAATGAAGTAACACTTCAAAATAAATGCATAAATTGCTAAGTACATTGTAAAAATTGACATGTGAGGTGACATAAATGGCTAAGTTCGATAAAAATGGTAAAGATACAGACAATTTCTTTTGTGCACAGGTATTCAATAAAGACACAGATTTATTCTCTCCGGATATGCATAGATTCTATGAAATCCTTTTCTTCCTTAGTGGAAATATCACGTATTATATCGAAGATCAGGCTTGCGATATAGAATCCGGGGATATTTTGATTATTGATATGGATACACTTCATTACCCTCAAAAAAAGAAGAATGCCCGATTAAATCGTATAGCATTAGACCTTGATCCTAAATATGTGGAACTGTTAAGCACAAGTGATACAGACCTTACCTATTGTTTTAAACAACCCAGAACCATGATCCATCGAGCAAAGTGCAACCCTGAAGAATATCGCCAACTGATTACACTTTTTGAAAGTCTGTTAAATGTACAAACTAAAAAATTCTTTGGTTCTGATGTACTGGGAGATGCGTTTGTGATTCAATTATTGGTTTTAATTAATAAAATGTTTTATAATCTTGATGGTAAACTTATTGAAAGTGTGCCAGTACAGGAATCCATCGTCAATCAAATCGAATATTATATTTCCCAAAAATTCAATGAAGATATTAGACTTGATCAATTTGAAGAACAGTTCTTCTTAAGCAAATATCATATTTGCAGGAAATTCAAAGAAGCAAAAGGTATTTCCATCCATGCCTTTCTTACAGAAAAACGCCTGGAGCATGCCTTATCTCTTTTGAAACTTGGTATGCCAGTACATGAGGTTTATTTACAATGTGGATTCAATGATTATTCCAGTTTCTATCGAGCTTTTGTGAAGAAACATGGTATCAGTCCTAAAGAATTTATCAAAGATTATCAAACGATGAAATAGAAAAAAAAACAGGCAAATCGCCTGTTATTCCATGCTTTTATGTAAGATTGAAGAAGCTGTCCTTGTTTTCATTTCCTTGGTTTTTTCAATATCCAATAAAGAATACCCGGTACAGAGTAAATCTGTCACATACAGTTGAGATATCTTTGCCACTAAAGAGCCGCCTTCAATATACGACTCTTTTTTTGCGGTTAGCAGCACATAATCTGAGATAGCCGCTAAAGGAGAAAGTGGAAAATTTGTAATACTGATAATTTTCGCACCCGCCTGTTTCGCAAAAGATACAGAATCCACGATATCTTTGGTTCTTCCAGAAAGTGAAAACGCAATGACCACATCATCTTTATTCAATATGGATGCGGTCATATTCTGAAAGTGTGGATCACTCACTGTTTTGATCAATACACCAATCCTTAAAAATCTTATTTCTAATTCTTTCGCTGCTTCAGCAGAACTGCCCACGCCAAACGCCACAATGCGATTTGCCTCTTTTATCACATGAATCGCCTTATTTAGCTCTTGTATAGATAACATGTCCTTAGTAGAAGAAACGACTCTTTGAAAATTCATCTGTATCTTTTCCACATAGGTTTCACCACTTGTTTCATCAACATCACCATGTTGTGCAATTGATAATTTCAAATTTTGAAAACCATCATAGCCAATTTTCCTGCAAAAGCGCACAATACTGGCATCACCAACACAAATTGCATTCGCAAGCTCTGATAGCGAAAGATACATCACTTTACTTTTTTCTTTTAAGATATAATCTGCGATAATTTTTTCTGTCTTTGTAAGTGTAGGATACAATGATTCTATCGTATTATAACAATTCATTTCTATATCACCCCTTTGATTTTGGGATGTAAAGCAAAGTTCTTGTTTACGATTATAGCTATTTCATTATATCACGATTTATGTATTTGACTATGCTTCTTTCACACATTCCTTCAATATAAGTAAAAATAAGATAATGCCAACTCCTGTCAAAATATGCCCGACACCAGCAATACCGGAAATCATTCCATTCATACCACTGCTTACCACTGTTTGATTCACCTGAAGAATACCTCTCACAAACAACATGATGGTTGTGATCAATACTCCTGGATGATATATTCTAAGGAACAGTTTATATTTTTTAGATTCATCAATAGCGAATAATTTAATACAGAATGTCACAATCAAAAACATGACCATCCCTAGCAAAAATAAATGTGTATGAACAAACGCTAAATCCGTTCTTCCACTAAAACCCTGAAACTTTGTAAATTCTCGATAGAATACACCGCCAATCATTGCTAATATTGCATATATCATTGCATAATTTACTGTTTTCTTCATCATCTTTCCTCCTGTTTTTCATATAACAATCGTTCTAATATTTCCTTTGTAAAACGACAATCCATACGCTGATGCGTTAAATCATTGATCATCATTTCCAATAGGAAACAAACAAAATCCTCTTTGGTAAACACCTCATTCCAGATAGAGGGATGAATGCGTTCATCCTGTTGTAAAGCATAAAGAAAACCATTTTGAATATGTATCATATACTTTTGTTCCATCTGTTTTCCTTTTTCTTTATCATTATCTTTTAAAATATTCAACTGTCCTAACAACACGGAAAAGAAAGCTTCACTATGTTTTACCAACCTTTGATACACTATTTCATAGAACTCGGTGAATGGCAGCTGACTGCTCATTTCACAAATATCCTGATGAAATACCTGTTTCCAGAAATTCTCAATAATCGCTAACACCAATTCTGACTTAGATGGAAAGTAATTATAGACCGCACCAACTGAGATATCATGCTTCTTTGCTAATGCACGAATACTCAATTTATCCATTCCATCCTGAAACACAATTTCCTGTGCTGTGTGTAATAATTCTTCTCTTGTCGTCACTACTTTATTCATATGGCACCTCCATCCTGAACAATGTTCATTATACTGGTACTACATCACTTATGCAAGCAGATTGCACAAAAAAAGCTATGCGTTTTTTCATAGCCTTTCCTCAATATGGTATATCCAAAAAATATAATTCCTTTTCTTTTAAAATCGCTGTTACATCCAGCCATAATTGTTCACAAATCAGCTGATTCTTTTTCCAATAAGGCAGGTTTGTATTCATCAACATCCATTCCTTCAGGACAATTTCCTGTAGCATTTTTATATTATCTTGTCGCAATTTATCTAAAAAGCTCACTTGTTCCTGCAGATCTAATTCTTTCATATCCTGTATAGTAACAGGCATAAGTCCCTGATAGTCTTTACCATAAAATGCATTGATTATCTTAATCTTTCCATCAATCATTGAATTAAATGTTGGTAATTCTTCGGCTGGTATCCAATATTCCTGATGTACCTGAGAACCAACGCACTTTACCTGATAGTTTTTGATATATTCATCCTGAATAGTAAATGCTGTCACAAACCCTGCATACCCTGAAATGCTGTCTTTGGTATTCCAATCCCTTGCAATTGTTGCTGCGTATTCTTCATTTAATACTGGATAGAATATTGGCTGTTCTTTTCTTCTTGGTGGATATCCATGACATCCATCTTTTAATATTTTTTCCATTTCAGATAATCCTACTGGCCGAAATAATATCATATTTTCCACTTCTTTCTATTATCATTTTTAGTCTACATATAAGATATCATCTTTTGTCACTGTTATCAATTCTATCGTATTATATTCGTCATCAAAAAATTCAACTTCATATGCAAGTTTTGGGTTTTCATATACATAAACGATTGTTCCAATGCACCCTTTTTTCACCTTTTTTGATAAATCTTTACAAGCAGTCATTACATCCAGCTCTTTCATCACTTTCCTTTTCATCAGTTTTGATAGCATTTTTCCTAATATTCTACATTCTTCCCATTGCTGATTTTCTTTCAACGCATCTTCTGTCCAGAGAAATGTATCTTTTGACATTTCATCGAATATCCCAGCAATTTTCAATATAAGGTTATAACATTCTTGATTAACCCAATTGTTTCCCCACAAAATTTCTATATAACATTTTGCACTGAATCGAATATATAATGATTTCTATACAATACATCTTTATTCATATATTAATTCATGATTACAATTGGAACGATTTCTTCAAACACTTTTTTTCTAACTGCTTTCCTTTCTTCTTCTGTAATATTAGGAGCAAAATCAAATTTATTATTTGTTATAATAAAATTATTTTTAAACAGCTCTTCTTCTTCCACTAATACTTTTAAAACCTGACACCATGGATAATTATCATCTAATGATAAAGGTCGCATAGATATTTTTCTACCTTCTGCTATCCATCTTTCTCTTTTATATTCTAACCTCAACCAAGCTAATACATCAGTTATAATGCAAATTAACGTCATCATAGAAATATCTGCCTTTATTAGCAATATCTCATTTTTTTTATTTTTGCTTTTACTAAAGTTGATCATTAAATCAATTGATTCATTGATATTCATTTCTGCTGCACCCACTTTCAAAAATCATTCCTTTTTTAAGCATATTCTGCTTAAGTCTTTCTTACTTTTAATATATGCAAATTCATTCTATCTCTAATTATCTTTGTTGTATATTTCTGAACTATTCTATTCTTCCAACCAATTCAGTAATCAATAAGATATGTTCTCTAATCTTTACTTTAGATAAATTAGAAACTTCTTCAGAGCCTACTAATCCAAGCAATGGTACATATCCATAGCACTCATCAAATTCTAATGGTCCTTTCATTTTTAATGCTTCGGCATATTTATCAAATTCAAAGATTTCTCTTTTGAATCTATTAGAAGTAATTAGATCGCCCCAAAAATATCTAAAACTTGCTGCTATTCCTTTAAGTGTTCCATTTTTATATTTGACACTTTTTATAAAAGTATTTTTCTCCCATGTGATGATATCTCCGAATGCTGTTACCATGATCGGTATGGATACTGGTGCCGCGAAATAAGAAGCATCTAAAATATCTTGATAATCCATTGGATTTACAATTTTTATATAACCATTTAATATGGTTCCAAAGCCATATTTTTTCCATATTTCTAGAAATTCATCAGGCAATAATTTCTTATATTTTTCTAATATAACTTCATCGACATCTTTATATTTTTTAAACCCTTCAAATACATTTTCACTCATATTGATCCTCCCTAAACACATCCATCTTTGTTGATATCGTGACTCATATCAAACATTCCATTATCTAAATTTACTATTGATCTATTACACAGCATAACAAACTTTATATGATATGTATACAGACTATATAAAACTTAGAAATTAATGTTTTATATGCTCTGGATTGTACAGTTTTTACGTAAGATTTCTTATGTTTTTCCATTTAATCTAAATTAGTACATACAATATAATCTTTAACTATAAAATAAAAAAGAATCTAATGTTGCTAACTCAGCATATCTTTAGATTCTTCTTATCTCAAATCTATATATAATTTTTCCACATAAATGTTAAAAGGAATTTCACAATATGTTTCTTTACTCTGAAAACCAATTCATAATTAAACACAATTTTGAAAGCTTGTTTTCGTCAACTTTCCATAGAATTTTGTTAATGATTCATCATCCCAAGTATACTGAGAATCAAGAAACAAGCTCTCAATTACCGCTACTTCTATTAAGTTCTTCGTATCATCATCTCCATTTTCAAGCATATCTTCAACAAAATCAAAGATATCTGATAATTTAGATTCATTATATTCTTTAGCTTTATTTATGATGTATGTTGTAAATACTTGCTCATAGAACACATAAGGAAGGCCCTCATAGAAGTCCTCCTCGATATTATAGATTATTCCCAAGCTTGGAAATCTTGTTATTAAAATAGTTATTGCTTTGCCATAATCATACATAAAGTATTCTCCTAATTTATCATTTAAATTCTGCATGTAGCCAGATAGACTTTAATTTTTTTGCACATAATGCTGTAAGAGTTTTCTCTGCAAATTGCACTCATAAATCGCTTTCTGAAACATATTTGTCACCGATACAATACCAACCAATAATTTCATCGAAATCGTTTTACTCCTTTTATAATTTTATCATTCGTATCATATTCCTCTATCCAATTAGAAAATTAACTATACGACAAGATGTTTTTTCATTCCTGTTCAAATAATATACTTCTAAATTCATCGAACATTTCAAATTCAATTTCTAATATTTCTTTTAAATCTTCATAGCTTCCGATTACTGGGCTTTTTGTCCTATAATCAACATCTATCAACATTCTTGAATATACAGCTAAAGGTGATGCCAAAATTAATTTTTTATTTTCTCTTACAATCCAAATCATATCAACAATTCCAACATCTAAGATGATATGAGCTCCATAAGTATATTTCCCATGTTTATTCTCCTTAATCTTAAAAAATTTTTCTTTGCGATCAAACTTAGCTTCGTATCCTAATTCATTTAAGATTTTCATTACTATATCAATATCAATATTTTCAAATCTTCCATTCATTTCAGCTCTATCATCATTGAATCTCATATACAGCTTTTCATATTTCTCAACGAAATCCATATCTAATAATGCTTGTTTAATTCTCGGTTCTAAAAATATCATTTTATCTTCTCCCTAGATTATTTATCCCTTAAATTATTCCTATTAACCAATAATATCAAATATTCCAGCTTACGTATATAAGCTATACAAAACTTAGAAATTCATGTTTTATATGCACAGATTTGTACAGTTTTTACATATGATTTCTTATGTTTTTTATCAAAAACATATAGATTATCTGTTGCTTCCTATAATAAAAATAAGGCATAACAATTTTGATAATAGTTATAGCTAATTTATGATTTTCATATTCTAAATTCTTATCTAATATTTTTCATATAAAATGATTTTCTATTTATTAATTTAAAAATTTCAGACCTTCATTACTTCTTAGGATTAATGATCATATACTTTTAATAATCTTATAATTCATACTCACCTTATTGCCACTGATATCCAAGAAAACAATGTAGTTATTGATTTTGTGATTTAATTGCGTTTAATGTAAGTATTAAATTCATTCTATAATCAAATCTATAGAAATCAAAAGATATTTCAAATTACAATCATGATCTAATCCACAAATAATATTTTTATTTATTTTGATACTTTTATCATTCTGATCTTTTGTGCCAATTAAAATTCGTTTATTTTCTCTATCAAAGCAAACAATTGGTATACCACCTTTTAACAAATACTTTTCACTTTTAGGAAACCATTCACAATATTCATATGCTATACCTGGACAATAATCAAAATCATTCATGTCTATAGAAAAATCTGTATCAATAAATACTGCAGGTAAATCTATATTCTTTTTCTTTGCATTAAATAATGGTAAATAGCCAAAAATAGTTATCAAGTTTCCTGTTTGATAATCAAATTCTAATTGCGTAGCAACTAATGTTAAAACAATAGTCATATTTCTAGTGTTATTTATACATTGTAAACCATGTTCTTTGAAATTATATATCATTTCTATATCATCCATATCATTACCTCTACTAATATCTTTTTAATAAGAAATGCGAAATTGTTATTATAGCTGAACTCTTCAATAATTCATATATGCCTTTATTTCTTATAACTATTCATAAACTTTTCCCATATTCTTTACTTCTATTTAATTATTAGACTTTCTTACGCAGACAATAAAGAATCACCTATTTAAAGCGATTTATAAATATTATACTAAGAAAAAATTGAAAAATGCTTCCAATGATTCAATTCTTTTATCTTCCTAAAAAATTTTCAACTTGCTGGGATAACTTCAATGTATTTTCCCCCATCAAAGTCATAGATATATTTAAGGTTTCTTTATCATCTCCTAATTTTTCTAAAACAGAATATAATAATAATTCTCTCACTTCTTCATCTGAAGAAGCCATTTCTTCAAAAAAAGTAAAAGTCCTTTGTAGCACACTTTCGTTTTTCTTATTATCTTTTATTAATTCAATCACACAAGGAACAAGACCTAAACTCCAAATTACATGTGCTCCATCAGTATCATCAATAAGACTTTTCTTACATTGTTTTTTGAATCGTTCTTGAACTTCAGGAACTATTTCTAAATAATTATTTAAAACATTATCCTTATTCATTTTATTTCCCTCTTCAAATGGGTTTCTCGTTTTATTATACACCTATTTAATCTTGTATAGATTCAAATTATATAGCCAAATATTTTTCCAAATACTAGAGCATTAATATCCATACTTTTTCACCTCGTCTTAATGACACAACTTATATTTACTTAAAATCGCCTCAATTTGCGATTTGATTTGGTCATATTCATGATTTGCCTGATATCTTATCTCATAGTTATCATCCCATATATAAAACTCACTTAATCCTCCTCTCGGTGGAAACATACTTTTATATTTCCTCGCTATCTCACTAACTAATTCTTCATATCCTATTGTATCATTGGTTAATTCCATTTCAAGGTACTGAACCATATTTTTTATGGTTCTCATGCCATAATTGATATCATTGTTAGGGTTTGAAGCAATGATAGCATACATTCCTTTAAATAATTTTATAAGATTTATAATAAGCTCTCTGTCAACGTTTTTCATAGCTGCCTCCTACTTTTTTTAGCATACTGAATATAACCTTAACTTTGTCTATATAAATGAAAATCATTGGTCAAAAAATGACGGTGATCATAAAATAGCAGCAAAGTTTTTGAAAAATTTAGTTCGTATCATAGCCAAAAAATATGCTTGCTTTTTTTGTAATTCTGAGGCAATGGATACATATAAATATTACTATTTAATCTACTTACTTTCCCTTTCCAATTGAATTACAAATTTTTCAAATGTATCTAAATCAACAATAAATCTATATCCTTCATCATATCCATATTTATCTCCATTGTTCAATGCTCCTATATTAATCCAAATCATTATTTCTATTAGCAAATCCTCAGATAAAAATGATACTATCATTTCAAATAATGCTTCACTATTGTAATAGTCAAATGTATAGTCTTCTTGATGACTTACATGTAGAACATGATTTAAGTTTTCTATTAAATACTTTATTTCACGCACTGACATCACAAATTTATCAGTATTATACATTTTTTCAGGTGTTACTAATTTTAATATAAAAGGTATAAAAGTTTCAGATTCATCATTAATTATTATTGTATCTTTTATTCTTTTTAAAAAATCAATTGTAAAATTTATATTTTGCTCATCGTTTATTAATGTTGCCATAATTACCTCCCAGATTGAAATAATATCTCTGACTCAATTGCATATTTGCTTATTGAAGATATATCCAAACCATTACTCCATAACGCTTTGTTATTTATACTCTGTATTAGACCAGACAATCTCACCACTCTTTCCTAGCTCATATGTTACTATTTTTGATGCTTTTGACTTTTCAATCAATTCATCTTTTTCATTATAATAATATTTGCATATTCGTATTCCACCATGCTCATATTCGCCTTCAAATATTTCGATTTTAGTATTTCCATCTTCTACTGGTTGATTTTTCGCTGCTTCCTCAAGTCTTTCTGCCACTTCATCTATGCTCGTATGCTTTCTAAAACTCCATTGTCGTTCTCTATTTTCTTTTTTATCAAAATCCCATGGATCTTCGTATAGTGTAATTCTAAAGCTATTTTCTGAGAGCTGCTTATTTTCATAGCAGTCTTTAAAGCTTTTTAATAATTCTTTAGGTACATATTGAAAATATTCTTCTCCAAACCACATTTTCCAAAAAGAACCAAAATACATTCCATTGATGATATGATAATGTCCTGGATTATACTCTATATCTACAACATTTTCATACAAAAATGTATCACTTTTTTTTATTTTAATATCTTTTAAAGATTTTCCAGCCAATTTATAATCATTAATACTCTTGGTGTTTTGCCAAACTAAATCAGTGAATACCCCAGCGTATGAAAATATCACTTTATTTTGGGTTATAAAATGATCTATCATAGTAAAGATGTAATTCTTATTGTCATTAAAAATTTTTTTATCTAATGTACATGTTAGAATAATATTATTCCTATTTGTACGATTTTTATAAATCCAAATATCATTATTATCATCACAAATTTTTATGCTACAATATGCTTCTAACAATTCTTGTTCAAGGTTTTCATAAAACTTTTTTTTACTATATTTATAATATTTACCTTTTGTTAGTCTTTTACATTTCATCTCTTTAGGTTGAAAGTATTCACTAATAGAAAGCCACTCCATAACATCTTCTTTATTGATTTTATCTTTATTAAATATGACATTGATTGTAATTTCATATTTCATTTTAAAACTCCTTTATTTCCAATTTTATATCTAAACATTCACATAATCTTTTTAAATACCCTGAATCTATTCTATCTCCAGTTCCTTTTGGTATTCTTATATCCAATATTTTTTAGCTGGCTTTCCACTTACGGTTATATCAACATCTAACTTTTATATATATTCTTCAATTTTCTTTGTAGCCTTATTTCCACTAGTTCCCTTTGAGATTGTTTTTTCAGCAACATCATCGAACTAGCCATCTGGAACCCCTGCATATGCGTACTTTTCATTTACTTCATTACTCAATCTATTGATATAACCAATGAAATCATCACATATATTTTTTTAAACGGGCTTTTGCTTCTTTAAATCCAAATAGCACGTTATCAACTTACATTGGCATCTTTTACTTTCGTAATCTGATTGAATTTATCATACGTATAAGATACTGTTTTATTGTTTAGCGTAGCTGTGGAAAGATTGTTGTGTTTATCATAGGTAAAGCTTCGTTTGCCTTCTGATAATTTGTTGCCGAGTTTATCTATATATTTAAGTCTTTTATCCATTGGTGCTCTTAATTCGTTATATTTATTTGAAAGTTTTTCATATTTTCCAATAAAATTCATATCTAATAATGCTTGTTCAACTTTTGGTTCTAAATATCTCATTTTATCTCCTCCCTATATCATTAATCCCTTAAATTATTCCTATTAACCAATAATATCAAATATTATAGCTTACGTACATAAGCTATATAAAAATTAGAAATTCATGTTTTATATACTGTCATTTGTACAGATTTTGTATATAATTTCTTCTGATTCTATGTTATACATATTTTAAAATTTAATTATAATGTCATTTAAATACGTTTCTTATTTAACATGACCTATAGTCTTATAGGTATACTATTCACTTGAACAAAATAAAAGAGAAGCAATAAGTGATATAATCAAAAGTGTTTCCCATTTATGATGTTATCAATTTTCTTTAAGCCTTTTTAAAATATTAAATGAATTATAATTTATTCCAACTCCTCCTTTTTGCATGTTGAGCTTAATTAAAGATATTATAAAAAGAATCTACCAAGACTATCAATCAAATCCTCTAATTTTTTACCATAATCATTAATTTCTCCATTGATGGAAAATCCATTTTTGATAAGTTCATCACATACAATATCTCTTAATTGATTATATTGTTCTTTACTTAAATGATTTATATCCTCATAATAATCAAATGAAATCTTTTTCTTTTGCAAACATGTTTTTAATAACGCAATTTCGTTTAGGTTTAGTTTTTTCAATATTATTTACCTCCTCATATCCATTGTAATTCTTTTGCATATGTTGTGATAACATTTATTATATCAATCATCATAGACTTTATTAATCTAATTCAACTCCTCGCCAAGAAAGGTAAAATATTTTTAAATTTAATTCTAATAATGATATTTTTTTAATACTTCTGATGATATCACGTAATTTACTTGTGCATAATCTGATTGAACATAACAATAAATAAATGTTATATTCATTCTTAATTTGTTTAATAAAGTATATATTTTCTTACAATATATCTACCAATTTATTTAGAGCATTATTGGGATTTCCACCGTTGTTGTAGCATATATTGAAACTCAATAAATCAAACTTATTTTTTCTAATCACTTTACTATTAACTTCACTTTTGATAAACTTTTTTGTGCTTTCAATACCTCAATTTTATTAAAATTTAAATTTTCAGCTTTTATTATAAAACTGCAAGTACCACTATCTTCCATAATTCACTATCTCCAAAAAAATTTTTTTCACCTGATCTTCTAATTTCTTTCCATATAAAATTTTTTATTATTTAGTACGAATTTTTTAAAGCTTTTCACATAATCGTCAAATCTCTTTTTGAAAAGGATGGTTTTTATACTGCCTCATTCTAGTCTTCTAATATTACTTTCTCTTGACGAATATTTGCATATAAATCAATTTCAGCTTGCCATCCTGCTATTTTTTCAGGAGTTATTTTATGCCCATTTCCTAGAGATATTAAATCGTTTTTTCTTTCATCTATACTTCGTATATGACCAATCTTTTTACTTTTACATTTACTTACAAAACTCGCAAAATCTTCTGCAATTTTAATATACTTTTTTTGTCTATCATGGAATAAGAAATTTACAGAGCCATTTCCTAAATCAATAACAATTTTATCACCAAAACTATTAATTCCAATTGGAAACATCTTATCTATTATAAATTCTTCAAGTGGTATATTTTCGATGCAAAATGTCTTATCTTCACACTCAAAGCCATAAAATCCTTCAATATCAGATGAAATTTTACTTAATCTGAAAGTTGTATCAGGTGTCAAGCCACCATTATATTTTATCAAAAATTGCCTATATTGTTTAGGTATTCGAATATTAAACTCTTTCTCCAATATCAATATATTATCTAATACATTTTCTGCATTGAATTTTGAAATTAACATTTTTCCTCCTCGTATAATTACTAATTTTACAATAATGCCATTAAAAGCATTTTAGAAACATATAAAACCGTAATATTTGACTTTTACTACTTTTGATTATATAACATTCAAACTTTTTAGTATCTTAAATTCTACTTGATTTATATCTTGTAATTGACTCCAACTGTATCATTATCTTTATTACATAAAACATAATTTTTTAGTAAATCTTTTTTCATAAAATCAATATTTTTATTGTTAGTTAGACAAATATTAGCATAAGCCATATAAAATATAACACTATCAATTTCACAATTTTTCTCATTGGAATCAAAATCATGTAATAATGAATAAAAAATCATACGGCAATGAATGCCCAAAATCCTTATATAAACCTTCATATGTTTCAATTACAGCTTTTTTGTATTCTTCATATGGTAACAATTTTCTCCTATTTAGTTAATATGTTTAACTCTAACAATTATAGTTATAGATTATTAATAATCTCAATTAGAACTTTTACTATTTGAGTAATTATCCAATTCTTTTGTTCATACTTATTTTATTACTATAGATATCTTTGGTACCTTCATCTATAAAATGAACTAAATCATATGGATAATACTGTTGGTTTTTTAATTCTTCATCGTTCAATTTAAAAATTTTCGCAATAGCACCTAACTCAAAACACCAGTAACCACGATAAGTATCACTTTTTGATTTATGTGCATCATACCAGGAAGCATCTTTATGGAAGGAATACCATTTTTTTATCACTCTCATCAAATTTTCAACTTTATTCTCTCCATTTAACAACCCATTTAAATATGACAATATTGATTCTTTATTGTCTTTAAAATCAAATCCTAAATAACGTAAACAAGCATTTATCATGCCATCATCTAAATTCAATTTTTCTACTATTGCGATTAAATATTCAGCAAAATCTTCTTTTCTTTTTTCATAGAAAACTGCGATTGAAAACATATCTATTATGTCATACATGCTATCATCTTTTGTACAAATCTCGCTATATAATTTAATCCACTCTTTATAATAGATATATATATCTTCAATAGAGTCCCCCACTGAATACAATAATTTAAAAAGATTTTCATTAAATCCTGCTAAAAACATTAACCCATAATAACGACCTCTAACATTTTCTGGCTCAAGACTTGCTAGTACTTGGCTAAATTCATTTATTCTATTTTTTTCATACTTTATACATTCGTCAAAATATTCTTTACTTTTTATAATATCTCTCATAATTTTCTCCTTTTTTTAAAATTTATCTGATATAGATTTATTAATAACACCTTTTAGGAAAATGTTAATTAAATGAGTTTTAAACTTATCATGAATTAGGATGACAGCTTTTCATTTTAACCTAATTGATTCTGTCATAACCTTGTTGTTTATAGTGATTGTCATTTCTCCATTGATACCTTTTTGTATATTACTAGTAAGCTTTATGTCACCTTCTATGCCTGATAATGATCTTCAGCATCTTTTTTGCTATTTTACGATTATAATATGAATATATAACAATATTTTCTAAATCATAAGACATCTCAAATAACTTTCTACTGATACTTTCATTAATTTTCAGTATGTTTATTAGAAATATCTTGAATCATATTATTTCTCCTCTACGATTTAATCTAACAGTCTAATATTATATCTATTCTTCTAATACTACACATCCTTAAAATATGAATATCATTATGGACAATGAATACCAAATCTTTTACATTGTTCTTTTATATAATTAGCCCAAGATTTTTCTATACTAATGCCAGTGGAAGGGAAATAATAAATAAGCCCATCCATATCTTTTGGATGATTAAAATCTGCCCCTATTTCCGCTATTTTTTCATAGACATTCGTATACTGATCTCTTTTAAAATATAATTGCAGCAACATTGCAAAACGCCATTTATCCATTATTACATCAGTTTGCTCATTTTTCTCTAGATTAGCTAATACTTGTACTTTACTTTTAATATCTTTAACAGCTTCCGAAATTGCTAAATCTAAAATCAAATCGAAATTTTGAATGCCTTCTTGTAAAATTGAATTTAAAATCCTTATACAAAGGATATACATAATTTAACATAATAACCCCCCATTAGTTTCAATATTTATGAAAAGAGCCTTTTTATCATTTAAATATATCATCTAGTGCTCCTAATTTGATATGATTTATCACGTCATCTCTTCTCATCATCTCATTTTATCATCTAGATTTTTCATTGATATAATATATAGCTTATCAAACTTTATATATTATGTACATAAGTTATATAAAACTTAGAAATTAATGTTTTATATGCACAGAATTGTACAGTTTTTACATATGATTTCTTTTGCTTTTGATCAAAAAGCAGCTAGAATTCCTCTACTACTTCTTGGAAAGCAAGTGATGAAATGACCACAATAATTCTTTGACATTATAATAGATCTTATTTCTAGCTAACTTATAATAAAATAAGCCATAACTTTATGATTATAGTTATAGCTTATTAATTTTTCTCACATTCCAAAAACTTTCATGTCCTTACTCTATTTGTATTACTAATTTGCCTAATTGCTTTATTATTAGAACACTCTGATAATTTATATGCACCTTGAGTTCTGCTTGTAGATAATAAATAATTTGTAATCTACAAGCATCTGTTTAAAACTAATTTACTCACATATAATGCTATTTAACTTAAGCTCTAAATCATCTGAATTTTCATACGTACATGTTATCAATTTAAGTAAAATTAGTGTTGCTAAACCAAATATAGATTGACTTGAACCATAATATCCATGAGCACCTATATTAAATATCAGTTCTCCGGTTGAACATACATTTTCATTCAAATACTGTTTGGCTACTCGTATGATTTCTTCACCATATTCTTTAGGTATTCCAAGATGTACTTCATCTCCAAGGGTGGCAATAGTATTATCTACTATGCTTCCATCATCACATCCGATATAAACTTTTAAGTCCAGCTCACTACTATCCTTTTTTATATATTGTACGCCTAATTTTGCATAATTACTAAATGGTTTTCTTTTTACACAAAGTTCAATTAGATAAGAATTCTCTTTCCATTGACTCCAATTATCCTTCTTTATTTCATGTTGAAGAACTTCTATGATACCACATTCGTGCATATCATTGTTTATTTCTTCATTTTTCCATAACTGTACGTTTTTAAAAACACCTGTATTGGTTAGTTTTATCATTTTATACCCTCCCAAAATTTTTTCCAAGCAATAGAGAACTCTTGAGGATATTTTACCCAATTCATTGCCACTAAATTCTGCATTTCCAGAGTATGTTCCTGCTTTTAAGTTATTATTTATATCTGCTCCACTAACTTCATTAAACTCTTTTACATATTCAAATGCTTTTGATCCTGCATACACGGAACCAGAACTTAATGCACTGTCAAATATCAATCCACCTAGATTGTCCTATCACTGGATTATAATATCTTGCGTGTGGATAGATCAGTCCTATTTCATCCTGTTCTTCTCCATTATAACCGAATCCACTCTTGATGTCATCGCTATACCCATAATCTGTGTATTCGATTGCTTTATATTTGTAACGGATATCTCCCCATGCATTTTCTAAGCTCTTGTCTAAGATATAGGCAATGTTTTTGTTTTCCCAGTCATCTCCATCACCATCCCAGTTTTCTTCTTCCATCAATACACATTTGTGATGTGTCTTACGATAGTTGCTTTGGTAACGTACAGATTCTATGATCTGATCACTGTTCTTGTCATCCAACAATTCTTCTACTTCTTCAAAGCTTGTTTGCTCTAGGGATTCATACCATGTATCATTGTCATAGGCTTCACTATAGTTCTTCTGATAACGGATACGATCTCCTTGGGCATCATAGCTGTATGTATAGCTCTTATCTTTATCATTCGTTACTTTGCTTAATTGTCCATATTCATCATAATCATAGTGTTCTTTACCACCACCTGCATATAAGACATCTCGCATATTGCCATTCTTGTCATAATAGATATCTGTACTGCCTTCTTCTGTGAAGATGCTTGTCAGCTGGTTGTAAACTTCATAATCTTTTTTTATTGATATATCCTGCGTTATCCATCTCAATAATGTCACTTAGGTTATTATTAGGAATTTTCCCATAAAAAGAACTATAACTACTAACAATTATAGCTTTTGAATTTAAATCATCAGTTATTCCGTTTTTGCATTTTCACTCAAAATAGTATATCAGTATATCAAAAATTCTGAATCAATCCTATTCACCTCAAATGTCACATATTTACCATACAAATATGGATAATCATAAAACAATTCATTATCTTCTATAATAAATCCTATATCTAATTTTCCATTTTCAAACAAATATCCATGTATTATATATCCAAACGTTTCACCCATTCTATTAATTTCTATTTTCTTATCTAAGCTCTCGGTTATATTCAATATATCTCCAAACAACGTAATATCTACAGGATATTCTTCACCTATTTTAATTTTATAAGGTGTAAATGCAATAAATGTAGTAAAGTCAATATTATTTATCGAAATTATTGCTTCTTCTTCTATATTATCATTTAATTCTTTAACTATTGCTGTATACATCATTTTACCTCCTCGTATAATCACGATTTAATGAATTTAATGTTCTTCTCCATTATAACCGAATCCACTCTTGATGTCATCGCTATATCCATAATCTGTGTATTCGATCGCTTTATATTTATAGCGGATATCTCCC
>NZ_QVFI01000029.1:0-3183 GCF_003433845.1 Absiella sp. AM09-50 | reverse complement strand
GTATTCGATCGCTTTATATTTATAGCGGATATCTCCCCATGCATTTTCTGTTGTTGCTAAGCCATACACAGAGTTGTTGTTTCCATTGACATAGTTGATCGTTTTATTGATGCCATCACTTGTTTTGGAATCTGTAGATAATCTTTCATCCTGTCCATAGATATTGATCTCACCAGTACTGGTTGCGAGTACTTCCGCATTTTCTAAGCTCTTGTCTAAGATATAAGCAATGTTTTTGTTTTCCCAGTCATCTCCATCACTGTCCCAGTTTTCTTCTTCCATCAGTACACATTTATGATGTGTCTTACGATAGTTGCTTTGGTAACGTACAGAATCTATGATCTGATCACTGTTCTTGTCATCCAACAGTTCTTCTACTTCTTCAAAGCTTGTCTGTTCTAGGGATTCATACCATGTATCGTTGTCATAGGCTTCACTGTAGTTCTTCTGATAACGGATACGATCTCCTTGGGCATCATAGCTGTATGTATAGCTCTTATCTTTATCATTCGTTACTTTGCTTAATTGTCCATATTCATCATAATCATAGTGTTCTTTACCACCACCTGCATATAAGACATCTCGCATATTGCCATTCTTGTCATAATAGATATCTGTACTGCCTTCTTCTGTGAAGATGCTTGTCAGCTGGTTGTACTTGTTGTAGTGGTATCGTTTGAATTTACCATTGGATGATATCTCTACTTTGTTGCCATTCAAGTCATAGGCATAGGTCGTCGTTACTTCTTTTCTTTTGATGTACTTGATAGATTTTGTTAGTTCATCCATCGCATCATACGTGTAGCTGTTCTTCTTGCCATTGATCGTTTCTGTTAAGATGTTGCCTGTGCCATCATAAGTATATTCGTATTTGGCTGTTTGTTTCTTATTGCGAGTAGTAACAGCACTCAACTTACGATTCAATTCATCATAGGTATATGTCGTACTCAGTTTGCCATTGGTCTGTTTGGTGATGTTTCCTCTGGCATCATAGCTGTAAGTTGCCACTTCTTTAGAACCTTTGGATACCTTTGTGATCTTATGCATATCGTTGTATTGATAATTGATCTTGGTATTCTTATAGTTCATGCTTGTCTTATTGCCATAGATATCCCATGTATAAGATACGACGTTGCCATTGGCATCTTTTACTTTCGTAATCTGATCATATTTATCATATGTGTAGGTGACTGTTTTATTGTTTAGCGTAGCTGTGGAAAGATTGTTGTGTTTATCATAAGTGAAGCTTCGTTTGCCTTCTGATAATTTATTGCCGAGTTTATCGTATGTGTAGGTAAGTGTTGTGCCATCTGGTTTGGTATGTTTCAGAAGGTTTCCATCGACATCATATTGATACTCGTTCTTCTTGCCATATTCATCTTTTTCTACTGTCATATGATCATTTGCATCATATGCATAAGTATCTTAAATGCTATAAAAGAGAAGCAAAAACTAATAAATTTGGAGTGCTTCTCTTTATCATATTTTTTATTTAATGTTATCAATATTGAAACTTATCACTTACACATTATAGACTTTATCAATCTAATTCTGCTCCTCCCCAAGAGAGTAAAGATATCTTTAAATTCAAATCTAATAGCGATATTTTTTTTATTACTTCAGATGATATCACATAATTTACTTGTGCATAATCTGATTGAATATAACAATTTAAATAAATGTCATATACATCCTTATTTTTTTTTAAAAAGTCTTTGCTTTCTAATAAAGTATCTGCTAATTTATTTAAGGCATTATTAGGACTTTCTCCTTTATCAACTTTTATATCAAATCTTATTAAATCAAATTCGATTTTTCCTATTACTTTACTAACAATTTTACCTTTTTCAAATTTTTGTGTACTTTCAATACCTATTACCTTTTCAATTTTTTTGAAATTTAAATTTTCGCCTTTTATTATTAAACTGCAAATGCCACTATCTTCCATAATTAATTATCTCCTAAGAATTCTTTTGCCATTTCTTCTAATTCTTTCCAAGTGAAATTTTTATTATTTGGTACAAAGGTTTTAAAGCTTTCCACATAATCGCCAAACTCTCTTCTTTGATTTGCATTCATCTTAAATTTTTTTGCTATTTTTTTAATCTGCTTTATATCTGATTTTTTTGCAAAAAGCTGAATATCTAATTCAAAGCGGTAATTCTTATCAATATTATCCTTAAAATAATCATTTACAATATTAGGTGTAAATGATGCTCCATAACCAAATGTTGCTCCAGCATAACTTAATGTTAGATTCGTTTGTCCATTATTTATTCTTTGCTCTGCTTGCTCTTTTGTCAGCTTTTCCCCACTTAGTCTACAACCTAATGTACCTGATAATACTTGTGTTCCTGATAACACCATGTCAATTGCTCCTGCATACATGACGTACATGCCACCCTTAGCTGCGAATGCTCCAATTGCAGCTGCTATTCCTACTGAACCAGTTAAAGCTGTTATAATTGCGGCTAACGCGAATCCAGCTACAACTAATCCTCCTGCAAATACTATAAGTGCTCCTGCTGCAGCTACTACATCCAAAATACTTTCTAAGAATTCTCCTACTGCTTTTGCACCTTTTGCAATATATTTACCTACCGTATTCAATCCTTTTAATACTTCTTCTTTAAAGTCGTTTAGATTTTTACCTAATGTTTCTATTGCTGAACAAGCTGGATTTGGTACATATGTTTCTCTTGTTGTATTTGCTGTCTTTGCTTTTGGATTTCTCTGGTCTTGTGTTTGTGGTACTTTATATGACGTCGATGGCTTTTGATGTGCCTTATTGTAATCTGCCTGTGTCGCATACACACCTTTTGGTTTTCCACCATAGTTGTCCCATGAATCATGTCCCATCCACAGATTATAACGGTCTTGCGATGTCATTTGAGATGTTGACTGGTTCTTTTTGACTGACTTCGTAGCTATATCTTTTGCCAGCTTCCCTGCTGCACCTATTAGTCCGCCAATACTACTAAAACTTCCTCCATCATTCATCAGTCTGGCTGCTCGACCATTCTTATCGATGTATTTATTTGGATTGTTTAATGCATAAGCATATCGGTTCTGGCTTTCGATGTTGCCTGCATCACCTCGGTTTTCATCTAGCTGGATGAATTGTCCTATCACTGGATTATAATATCTTGCACGAAGATAGATCAGTCCTGTTTCATCCTGTTC
>NZ_QVFI01000028.1:13147-53331 GCF_003433845.1 Absiella sp. AM09-50 | reverse complement strand
TGGACAAAAATGTTTTAATTATTTTGTGTGTCTACTTGACACAAGCTGATCAGGATATGGGTATCGTTGTTTGTATGCAGAATACTACTGATTTTCTTACATGTTTCTTCATAAGATTGAAAAAAAGCCGGGTCTAAATCAGGGTTTGTGCAAATGCGGCTTCTAGCTTGACGTACATTTTCTCTGACCTGTGTAGGACCTGCACTCATAATCTTTAACATTTTCATTCCTCCCTTTGCTTATGTATCATGATACTACAGAATACAGATTTTTTCATTAATTTTTTGTAAAATTTATGATTCAAAATAGTGTACAAATCAGAAAAAATGCTTGTAAATAAAGGACAAATTGGGTATAATGAATGAGAAAACGTTGATAAGGAGTAGTAATAAGGCACCAGCATGTTAGGGAGAGAAAATCATGGACTGAAAGTTTTCTTGATGTATGGCTTTATGAATTCACCTTGGAGTGAGATTAATCATCTCCCGTATCCATGACGGTTATCATGATAAGTAAGGTGTGTCGCAAGATGAAACAGGATGGTACCGCGCAATGTCCAGCGTTCCTGTATCTTGGGGCTTTTTTTATGGCAGAAAGGATGGATTAGACATGGAAAAACTAACAACAATCAGAGAAGAAGCTCTGAATAAGATTGCGTCCTGTAAAGATATGAATGAACTACAAAGTCTACGTGTTTTATATCTTGGTAAAAAAGGACCAATTCAGGAAGTAATGAAATCAATGAAGGATCTTCCAAAAGAAGAACGTCCTGCTTTTGGTCAGCAGGTCAATGAAGTAAAAAGCCAGCTTGCACAAGTAATCGAAGATCGTAAAGCAGTGCTGGAAGTAGAGGAAATGAACAAGAAAATCGAATCAGAAAAAATCGATATCACATTAGATGGACAAAAACCTACACTTGGTAATATTCACCCATTGATGCTTGTACAGCAGGAAATGGAAGACTTGTTTATTGGTCTTGGATATGAAATTGGAGAAGGTCCTGAAGTAGAACAGGATTTATATAACTTTGAACGTGCGAATATTCCAAAGGATCACCCAGCAAGAGATATGCAGGATACTTTCTATATCAATGCGGAAGAATTGATGCGTACCCATACAACTGCGGTACAGATGCGTGAATTAGAGGCAGGCGCAAAAGAACAAAAACTTCCAATCAAGGTAATCTGTCCAGGTAAAGTGTATCGTAGAGATGATGATGATGCGACACATTCTCACCAGTTTATGCAGTGTGAAGGATTGGTCGTAGATAAAAATATCACATTATCAGATTTAAAGGGTACATTATTATTCCTGGCAAAGAAAATGTTTGGGGAAAACAGAACGATTCGTTTCCGTCCAAGCTATTTCCAGTTCACAGAACCTAGTGTAGAAGTAGATGTCAGCTGCCATGTATGTGGTGGTAAAGGATGTCCTGTTTGTAAAGGTACTGGATGGATTGAAATCTTAGGTGCTGGTATGGTACATCCAAATGTTTTACGTATGGCAGGATATGATCCTGATGAACTAAGCGGCTTTGCATTTGGTATCGGTATTGAACGTGTCGCAATGTTGAAGTATGGTATCACAGATATTCGTGATTTCTATACAAACGATATTCGTTTCTTGAAAACGTTCAACCGTTTTGAATAGGAGGGTACATCATGATCATAAGTAGAAAATGGTTAAGTCAATATATGGATGTAAGTGATCTAAGCATTGAAGAATTAGCAGATAAGATCACAAATAGTGGTTCTGAAGTAGAAGGAATCGAAAAAATGAGCCAGGGAACTAATCTGGTCATAGGAAAAGTTTTAGAATGTGTAGATCATCCAGATAGTGATCATTTACATGTTTGTAAAGTAGATCTGGGTGAAAAAATTGAACAGATCGTTTGTGGAGCGCCAAATGTGGCAGCTGGACAGAAGGTCATTGTGGCACGTGTTGGCGCAAAACTTCCTGGTGGTGAAATCAAAGCAGGTATGATTCGTGGACAGGAAAGCAATGGTATGATATGTTCTTTATTAGAACTTGGCGTAGATGCACATATGCTGAGTGAAGAAAGTAAGAATGGTATTGAAGTATTAGATGAAGATGCACCTGTAGGAAACTGTGATCCATTAGGGTATTTA
Organism: Absiella sp. AM09-50; assembly: GCF_003433845.1. Lineage (NCBI taxonomy): Bacteria > Bacillati > Bacillota > Erysipelotrichia > Erysipelotrichales > Erysipelotrichaceae > Amedibacterium > Absiella sp. AM09-50. Next base: position 51,202 of record NZ_QVFI01000028.1, on the reverse strand, counting down.
GGATTAGATGATGAAATTTTAGATATCGGGTTAACACCAAATCGTAATGATTGTATGGCCGCATGGTCTATGGCTTTAGAAGCTGGTGCTGTATTACATAAAGAAGTAAAAATTCCTTATGCAGATGGTGCTGCATCTGTTGGTACAGAAACAAAACTACATGTATCCAGTGAAACAGAAAAATGTCCATTGTTCTTAGGTAAAGTGATCAATCATGTGACGATCAAAGAATCACCAAAATGGATGAAAGAACTGTTGATGGCATCTGGTATGAAATCTATCAATAATGTTGTGGATATCAGTAACATTGTCATGTTAGAAACTGGTCAGCCATTGCACTTTTATGATATTCATGCAATACCTGCACAGGAGATTACTGTAAAAGATGGTATTGAAGAAGTATATACAGCATTAGATGGTATTGAATATCAATTAACAAAAGATGATATCGTTATTACTACAGAAGGCAAACCAATTGGTATTGCTGGTGTCATGGGTGGAGATGACAGTAAGATTGAAGATACAACAACAGGTATCATAATCGAAGCTGCTGTATTCAATCATGTATCTATCCGTAATACAGCACGTCGTTTAAATCTGAATACAGATGCAAGTGTCCGTTATCAGAAAGGTATTGAGCCAATGGCTACCTTTAAGGCAATGGATCGTGCTGTTCAATTACTGTGTGAATATGCAGATGCCAGTGGTTTAGAAGAAACCAAACAATATGGTTCTAATAACTATACACCAGTAGAATTTGATGTGAATTTAGCAAGTATCAATAAATTACTGGGTACTGATTTTGGGGAAGAAGAAGTCATGCAGGTATTATGTGATTTGCATTTACAGCCTGTTAAAAACGGGGAAGACATTCATGTTGTAATCCCAAGTTATCGTACCGATCTATCTATTGAAGAAGATATCGCAGAAGAACTGATTCGTATCTTAGGATATGATCGTTTACCTAGTACATTACCAGAGCTTCCAGCTACCCTTGGCGCATTAAACAAGCGTCAGGCTTTGAGAAGAAAATTCCGTGGTATGTTGGCAGACTTAGGCTACAATGAAGCTGTGACATATTCTTTAGTAGGTCAAAAAGAAATCGATGATGCTGTAATGGGACAGGAACATGTTTATGAATTAGCTTCACCAATGAGTGAAGATCATAAATATGTACGTAACTCTATTTTACCAAGTCTATTGGAATGTATTGCATACAATCAGGCAAGAAGCATCAAGGATATTGCGTTATATGAAATGAGCAATGTATACGGTGTAGGTGAAGTAGAAGAACGTTTATGTGTTGTCGCTAGTGGCGCATTACATAAAAACCGTTGGCAGAAATACAGTGTCGATGTGGACTTCTATACCATGAAGGGTCTGTTGGAAGCAATTATGGCTTCTATTGGATATGATGCAAAACGTATCATGTTTAAGGAAAACAAAACAGATATGAAAAACTTCCACCCATATCGCAGCGCAGAAGTATATCTTGGAAAAGAGTTGCTGGGTATCTTAGGTCAGATTCATCCAGCTGTTGCAAAGAGATATGGTATCAATGAAACTGTTGCTATGGAAATCAATATGGAAATCCTGTTAAAGAATAAACCGGCAAAAGTAAAATTCACAGAAATCAGTAAATATCCATCTGTGACTCGTGACTATGCACTTGTTGTACAAGAAGATGTCAAGGTAGCGGATATTATTTCCAGCATTAAGAAAAATGGTAAACTGGAAAAAGAAAATATTATTCAAAATGTAGAAGTATTCGATGTTTATATGGGAGAACATGTAGAAGCAGGATACAAGTCTATCGCATTGACAGTAACATTCCAGTCTTTCAATAAGACATTGAAGGATACAGAAATCAATGAAATTCATGAAAAAATTATGGCTTCCTTAAAGAAGGATGTCAACGCAGAATTAAGAGCATAAAAGAAAAGGAGAGAAATCTCCTTTTTTCATTTAATAGCTAACAATACCATGAACTAATTTTTTGTTCTTATCAAAACTAAGATGATAGATCATATCATTATCACATTGATATTTTACATAGACTTCTTGGTCATCTGTATAGCTTAAATAAAATGGTGTGCCATAATGATTGATCACATCACTGATTTCTGCGCCAAGTGTGATATTTTCTGGCAGAATGATATTAGAAGTTTCATTAAAATCAATACTGGTAATGACATGTTCTTTTGTAAGATCTTTTATATCATTTACAATACCTTTGACATCAATCATGTATTTTTCTTTATCTTTTGTCAACGGAATTGTGGTAGAATCCAAATGCTGAGATAACCAATCTGTAGTCCATCCCTGATCAATCAATGTTTTGATAGGGGTGTTTTTTTGGATTTTTATACCTTCTAATTCCAAGATACCTTCAGAAAGTGATGAAGATATTGGTTTATTAAGTGAAAATGCCACAGGATCCATACCTGTTAATGACTTAGGATCAAAGCTTTTTTCTGGTTGATCACGATTGGTACCAGTTGCATGCAATGTGATGCCATCTAAACGATGATCCTTAAATTCTATGGTCATCGTTTCTGCCTTGTTATCTTCAAAGGCAGTTTTATAAATGAATACAGGATCTTTTTCCTCCTGTGTATAAATCAAAGGATATCCAATCGCTTTACATACATCTTCTTCACTTGATACATTCAGTTTTACATCTTTAGGTAAATGGAAGGTTTCATTTGATCTGCTGTAAACACCAGTATAAATTTCCGTTATGATGGTATCTTCTAAGGAACAGTCTTCTATTTCTTTATTATAGACACGAACACTGATACGAGCCTGATCATTCTTCTTGTTGATAAAATAAAGCGCTTTATATTTTCCTGTATGAAGATTTTCCACCGGTTTCTCTGGTTCCCAATCTTTTAAAACTTCTTTTGTGGGCTGGTAAAGATAAAAGTCAGTACCTTCCAACTGTATTTTTACATTGGATATCGATAAATTATCTGCATTGGAAGAAGGCTTGCTTGTGTTAGGTGTTGAATCTTGGCTGCTGCCACAACCAGCTAGTAATAAACAGCTGCATAAAATTATTAAATGTTGATTTAGTTTCATAATTTAGAAATTCCTTTCTTGTTATTTGGGGTAGCGTATAGATGTATAAGTTAAATGATTTTCTGGGTCGAAAGTCAAATGAACTTCCAAGCCATCATCAAACATATAACCACATCCAGCATTTTGTTGAGTGTAGATCATTCGTGTTGGTGCACCATATGTTTCTAAGAACTCTGCGGCATTTGATTTGCTTGTCAGATTTTCAGGAAATTGAATATGCGCATGAGCATCGAAATCAATAGTTTGTATGATATTTTTATCTGTGACATCTTCTATCTTTTGAAATTCACCACTTACATCCATGGTATAATGCGCATCATTCTTTTTTAAGGAAACTGTGGTAATGCCATTGTTAATATGTGCAGAAGTCCAATCACATGACCAGCCATCATCAAGAAGGATTTTCAACGATGTATTTGCGGATATCTTTTTATTTTCTATGACTAGGATACCTTTGGAAAGCTCGGTTGATTTATCCTTGGTAGGGGAGAAGGGAATTAATGCTCTTTTTAATACTTTTTCTGTAAGGAAGGTGTTTGTTTTTTGTTTCATACCTTCTGGTGTACCTCTTAATTCCATTCCCAATAATAATCCCTGGTCAAATTCTAATTTTAGCTGTTCTGTATTCGTAAAATCCATAGAGGAATGGTATAGATATGTGCGACGGGTAGCTGTCTGTTGATATGACATAGGAATACCAAATGTATGAAAGATATCCTCTTCTTTGGATTCATTTAATTTAAAATTTTGAGGCAGTTCATAATTGTTGATATTTTTCGTGAATTCATCAAAAGATATGTATAAGATGATACAGTTTTCTACAGATTGTTCACTAGATTCAGGGTTATATGCTGTCACAAAAATCTTTTTTTCGGAATCTGCTTTATAAAACAGATTGAAAGATGATTGATCCTTTGCCTGAATCTTTGTAATGTTGAGAGATGGATCAGGAGTCCATTTGTCTAAAACTTTATTCATTGGCTGATATAGATAGAATGTGGTATCTTCAACTTTGATTTTCATATTTGAAACTTCCATGATATCCGATACTTCATCTGTCATTGTTTCTTCTTTTTTTGTACAGCCAAATAACAGCAATGTACACATCAGGATAGCCAGTCCTTGTTTAAATTTCATATAATGCTCCTCCTTAAGATAAGGAAAGTATAGCATAGAAAAATAGAAAAAAATGCAAATCATAAAACTTTAGAAATGCCTGTCTGATTTCGTCAGATTCTGTATATTTTCTGATACGATTTCAAGAAAAAAACATCTGCATAGCACAGATGTTTAAGCGGCATTTCCATTTTGCAAACGGAAGATCATAATTTCCGGTGGGGCGAATAAACGCATATCAATATCAATGGTGCCAAGACCATTGGACACAAACAATTTCGTTTTATTCACAGTATACATGCCATGATTATAACTTCTTGCGCCATCAAAGGTTTTTAATGGCCCAATGACAGGTAAATAAATCTGTCCACCAAGAGAATGACCGGCGAACATCGCATCTACATAATTGCTGTTGAAGTCTGCACTTGAAATAAGATCAGGGCAGTGTGTCAATACGATATTGTATTCATCCTCACTAATCGTTTTAAAGGCACTGTCAGGATTTGGATTGCCATTGATCAAAGAATCAATACCAACCAAGGTAATACTGTTTTTTGTATGATTACGAATACGGATTGCCTGATTTGTTAATATTTCAAAATTAGATTGATAAAGGATATCAGAAACAATATTTTTAACATCGTCATTAACTTGATCCTGATCACCCAATACCGCAAATTTACCTAAAGGAGCCTGAATACTTTTTAAGATATCCGTCAATTCTTTAACAACTGCACTGTCTGGTTCTTTGGTGGCAGGATTATCAAACATGTCACCACCAAATAATACAATATCACAATTTGCATCATTTAATTCATTGATCATCTTTGTTAATCGATCTTTTCCCATAAACCCATTGTATTTGATATCAGATATCATAGCAATTTTAATATCATTCATATCCGCAGATATTTTAGGTGAGGTAAGGGTTGTATAATTTAAGGATACACGGTCAACGGATATATAAATACTGTAGAAGAAGACACCAGCCAAAAGTAAGGCGAGAATCACTAATACAGATAAGATTTTTAATAATTTCTTCACAGGAACACTCCTTTCACATTCTTTATTATTTTATCATATTTATGTATAGAACACCATGAAAAATTGATGAAGAAAAAGTGAAGCACATGACTTCACTTTATTCAGCTTTTTCTTGTTTTTCAGTAGCAGGTGCTACATTGTTTCTAGGAATACGTTTACCAGCCATTCTGGCAGCTCTTGCTTGTGCCATTGCCTGCATTGCGGATTTAGAATTTATAATAACAGGGATTACGATTGGATTACGATGCGTTTTGTTGTAAAGGAATGGTTCTAATGATCCACGTACGGTATTCTTTAAATCAGAGAAGGTTGTACGTTGTTTCATCTTTTCATTCAATGCATCATACACAATCATTTCTGCTTCTTTTAATAGTCCCTGGCTGTCTTTGATAAAGACAAAGCCACGAGATACAATGACAGGTTTACAAAGAACTTTGTTGTCTTTGGAATCTATTGCGATAATAACTGCCACAAGACCATTGTCCGCTAAGATCTTACGGTCTTTCAGCACTGCCGTTGATACACCGCTGATGTCATTTCCATCAACATAGATATCGTCTGCAGGAATTCTAAAGCTGCTTTCATATACCTTGTGATCACGTAAAATCAATACATCGCCATTTGCACATGTGAAGATGTTTTCTCTAGGAATACCTGTTTCTATTGCTGTATCCTTGTGCTGCTTCAGCATCTTATATTCACCATGCACTGGCATAAAATATTTTGGCTTAATCAACTGCAGCATCAGCTTTTGTTCCTCCTGGGAGGCATGTCCTGTTGTATGCAGATTGGTTAAGACGGATTTTGTTAATACGTTGGCACCAGCACGAAACAGCTTATTGACAACCTGATTTACACTTGCACCATTTCCTGGAATTGGGGAACTGGAGAAGATAACAGTATCACCTGGAATCAGTTTGATATAACGATGTGTTCCATTGGCAATACGGCTTAATGCCGCAAGAGGTTCACCTTGACTTCCAGTACATACGATACATGTTTTATTCGCAGGAGTTGTAGACAACTGGTCAATGGATAAGAAATGCTGTTCGCCAACTTTGATTTTACCCATCTTTCGTCCAATCGTTACGACGTTTTCCATACTGCGTCCGAAGATGATTACCTTACGGCCACATGCGACAGCTGCTTCTAATATCTGTGATACACGATATATATTAGATGCAAATGTTGCGACAATTAAACGACCGCTGGTTTTCTTCATGATATCTAAAATCTCCTGTGCGACTTTTTTCTCTGAAATAGAGAAGTCTTCAACACCTGAGTTTGTGGAATCACTTAATAATAAATCGACGCCAATTTGTCCCATATAGGCCATGACCTGATAGTCCGCATTGTTTCCAACCGGTGTTAAATCGAACTTAAAGTCGCCGGTAGTGACAATTCTGCCATTAGGTGTATTGATTAAAATTCCCAAGGAATCAGGAATAGAGTGTGTGGTATTAAAGAAACCACATGTAAAATAATTCATTTTTAAAGAACTGCGATCATTGATCTCAATCAGCTTCACACTGCGAAGCATTTTGCGTTCTTCCAATTTTTTATTAATCAAAGCAACTGCAAATGCTGGCGCATAAATTGCTTCAATATCCACGCTTTTCAACAGGAAGGGAATACCACCAATGTGGTCCTCATGTCCATGTGTAATGACAAGCACTTTGCGCTTGCGGTTGTTTTTTACCAGATATCCATAATCTGGAATGACGTAATCGACACCCAAAAGATTGTCCTCTGGGAATCGTACACCTGCATCCACAATCAAAATCTCATTTTCATGTTCAAAGCAGTACATATTTTTACCTACTTCGCCTAATCCACCTAATGCATAGATTAAAGTGTCATTACGCTCCGTATTCATTTTATTATAACTGTTTCTTGTTGGATCTTGATGAGTTCTAGGTGCGCCTTGTTTATTGTTATGATAGTTATTCATATTAACTCCTTTCGATATTTAGAATATAGATGGCACCATATCTTTCATTATTATAGCATAAAAAATAGAGAATAAACGTAAAACTTCAAAAAAAGCCATAAAAAATGCTCTTATAGCAGAGCATTATTCAATCACAACGGCATCCTGGATAGCACGCCATGGATCATCTTCATTGATACGATCATAGAATAAAGTTCCTGAAAAATGATCAATTTCATGCTGTAAAACAATCGCAAGATAGTTTTTAGCCTTAATGGTTACTTCTTTATCTTGTAATAAATCATATCCTTTTACAGTCACACGTGCACTACGAGGGACAATGCCTTCATGTTCTTCTTCTACTGATAAACAGCCTTCACCATTCTTTAAATAGGCCTTTTGTACAGATTCAGAAACAATGCGTGGATTAGCCAGCGCATATTCAAAGACTTCATCTTCTTCCTCACCTGGAACAACAACAGCCAGCATTCTTTTTGGAATACCAATTTGAATAGCCGCAATACCAACTGCTGGACGAAGATCTTCACGTTCTGCAATTTCTGCGTCCTGACTGTCTTTTACATAAACAAATAAATCATGTAACAAAGTCTTATCTTCTTCACTTAAAGGAAGATTGACTTTTTCACTTTTTTGACGTACAACACTGTCTGTATCTTTAACGATATTATCATAATGAATATACATGTAGATTAACTCCTTTTCTATCAACGTTATTATTTTAAACGGTTTTTTCATAGAATGGAAGTCTTTTGATAAATTAATTGTGAAAAATTACAGGGAATATGATATCATTATAAGGAAATCACGCAGAAAGGAGTCATGAAAGATGCGAATAAAAAATCTCGTTGTATCAATAAAAATGCCAAAAAAATATGATATGCCGATACATATTGCAAGTTTGCTTCTTGTGGTCTTTGGCACATTGATGATTATTTCAACAAATGTTGGAAATGCGACAGGCGGCGTCATGGATATCGTAAAAGTAATGATAAAACAAAGCATCTTTATTATCGTATCCTATCTGCTATTGACATTTTTTGCGAATAACTTCAACATGGGAAGGGCAAAAAAAGCATTGCCGATTGTCGGCATTTTGATTATGGTGGCATTGATTGCTACACAATTTTCTAAAGAAGTATATGGTAGTAAAGCATGGATTCGTTTTGCGATAGCCGGGCAGATTGTTACGATTCAGCCCTCAGAATTCGCAAAAGTCTTCATTATTGTTGTGATGGCAGTATACGTTGCGATTGCAGGAAATAATCGCTGGAACTTCATGCGAATCATGCAATGGCCGTTTATATATTTCTTTATGTGTCTGATTCCTATCATTTTACAGAAGGATATTGGTAGTATGCTGGTATTCGTGATGATTTCTGTCTTATGCTTTTTGATTCCAAGTAATAGAGGATTAAGGAAACAACAAAAAATTATGCGGATTCTCATCATGATTGGGTGTGTTGGCGCCTTGGTTTTGATGAGTGATATTGGTGTTAAACTGTTTTCGAGTATTCAGCCATTAAGCCATATTGCGGTACGTATTGAAAATGCTGCGAATCCTTTTACGGATCCTTTCAATAATGGTTATCAGACAATTAATGGATTATATGGTATTGCACGAGGTGGATTAAAAGGGGTAGGATTAGGTAACTCTATACAGAAATATGGTTATCTGACACAATCAGACAATGACTTTATTCTGGCCATTATTATTGAAGAATTAGGACTGTTTGGGTTCTTGTTTATTGTGTTATGTTACCTTACCATCATCCGTCAATTGTTTTATTATGCAAAACATACAGTAAATGAAGGATATAAGATTATTTTATTTGGTACCGCCAGTTATATATTTATTCACTTTATTCTGAATGTTGGTGGTGTTGGCGGCCTGATTCCTTTAACAGGTGTGCCATTGTTATTTATATCCAGTGGTGGATCTTCCTTGATGGCAATTATGTCTGCGATTGGGATTTCGCAAGCTGTAATATCAAGGATACGGCGTCAGGGAGCCATACGTAAGGTAAAAAGGGTAAAGAAAAAAGAACCCCAAGGGGATAGGGTTCTTTAAGAAAGGGAAGAGGAGAAACAAAGATTGGGGGGTAACAACCGTTTTATCGGTTGCACTATTAATCTTCCCAGTAGAAAAAGTTTTATACACAAGGAGTTGAAAAAAATGCGAATCGTTGCTGGAGAATTTCGTTCAAGAGTCATATCCGCTGTAGAAGGAAATGGCACAAGACCAACCACGGATAAAGTGAAAGAAGCAATTTTCTCACGTATTGGACCATATTTTGATGGTGGGTCTATGTTAGATTTATTTGGTGGTAGTGGCAATATGAGTTTTGAGGCAATTAGTCGAGGCATAGATACAAGTCTGTTATGTGATGTGAGTGTCAAAGCGATACGCACCATCAAGGCAAATGCGAAAACATTAGGCGTGGAACAGAAAGTAACGGTATGGAAGATGGATTATCACCGTGCTTTACAACAGGCAAAAGAAGAAGCAAAAACATTTGATCTTGTTTTTCTTGATCCACCTTATAAAAAACAACAGATTCATGAAATACTGAACCTGTTAGATGAACTTGATTTAGTAAAAGATGATGGTGATGTTGTCTGTGAGAGCCAGAAAGAAGATGTTTTTGAAGATCAAGTCGGCTGTTTTGAAAAAGTAAAAGATGTAACATATGGAATTACACGTATTACATATTATAAGAAAAGAGGAAGTTTATGAAAAAAGCGATTTTTCCAGGAAGCTTTGATCCATTAACCAAAGGACACTTAGATATTATAGAGCGGGCAAGCAGATTATTTGATGAACTGATTGTTGTAATTCTTGAAAACAGTGAGAAAAAGACAATGTTTACACAGGAAGAACGTCTGCGTATGTTAAAAAACAATACCAGTCATTTAAATAATGTAATTGTAGATGCGGATACTTCTTTAACGGTAACATATGCAAAACAGCATGGTGCCTGTGCAATAATTCGTGGAGTCAGAAGTGTAAAAGACTATGAATATGAATTAGATATCGCAAGTGCCAATCAATATTTAAATCCTGAAATCGAAACTGTGCTTTTATTTTCATCGCCTGCATACGCCTTTGTGTCCAGTTCCATTATTCGAGAAATGATGAAATATGATGTGAATATCGATGCACTAGTAAGTAAGGATGTAAAGGAAGCCTTGATGGAAAAATACAGAAAATCGTAAGGAATGGTACATAGAAAAAGTAATAGGAGCATGCTATAATAGTACAGAAAAAAGGAGGATGATCATAAATGTCTGATATGCATTTTAAAGTGCCAAGCAAAGATGCGATAAAAAGCAAGATGATTTCTGCATTATGTCTGGCTTTGATCATTCTAAGTCTTTATACAACCTGTTATTTATTGTTTTTTAGAACAACAGGTGTAGATATTACCAAAGATATTGAAATATTATATCGTGGAGAAGATGGCTCTGGTGTTGTGAGCGTGCGTAATAAAAACCTGAATTACAATCAGCGTATTCAGGAATTTATGGATACGGTAGAATATAAAGTAACGCCAAATAAAAACCTAAAAAACGGGGATAAAATAAAAATCAGCACAACCTATGATGAAACTTTGGCATCCCGTTATCATATCAATGCCATCAATGTGGTAAAAGAAGTGACAGTAGAAGGACTTCCTGTGCGTTATGAGAATGTTAAACAGATACCGCAAACATTATTAGATGAGGTAAAAGATAATTCTAAGAAATATTTAGAAAAGAACATGTCTTCCATCCTGTCTGATGATTTTACAGCTTTCTATTTTACAAGTGAACCAGAATTGGAAAATTATCGTTTTATGTATCGAATCTTTTTAAATGCGAAAGATGATGAAAGTAAAGATAAGATATTAGATATTTATTCTATCACCGCAAAAGGGGAAGTCAATGTATCTAATAAAGAAGAAAAGCTGGAAACAAAGGATGAAACGATTTATTATATGATTACATATAATGAAATCAATACCAGTGGCAAGATTTTAAAAGAAGATATTTATGGTGAAAAAATCATTGTCAGTGGTAAACAGAATTTACAAAAAGAAAAAGACTTTAAGAATTATATGAGTCATAAATATGGCAAACAATATACAATTGAGAAAATAGAATAGGGGATTGAAGTGGCAAAGCTTAGAAAAATGTTGGGTGATGTAAATGGACAGGAATGTATGGATATGATGCATTTGATTGATACTCAAAGCAAGGAAACACTGGCTGCATGGGCGCTTTCCTATGTGAAAGAATATTATACAAAGATTTATACATCTTCCTGTTTGAATGAAACAATGAATATGGTTAAATGCTGTTTAGAAAAAGAAATTACTGTAAAAGAACTAAAACCATATCTGAAAACAGCAAGAGATGATGTGAAAACAATAAATGATCCTGTAGATGTTGCGGCATCAAGAGCGATAGCGACAGCTTGTGCAATTTTGCAAACGCCAAGTAATGCGTTGGGTTTCTTGTTTTATGGCGCTGCGGCTACTGCCTATCATGAAGCTGGTACAGAAGCTGAACAAGCTGTTTATGAAGAATATGGCAGAAATGAGTTTTGTAGAGCATATCGTTCACTGAAGCAAGTAGCGATAGAAAATGAAGAACACCCAGTAAATATCAAATGGAGGTGTTAGAAAAATAATGAAGGAGAAATTTCCTTCATTATTTTTTTATAAGTGATAATACTTCATTTAAATCCTGTGGTTCACTTTCCTTAAATTCAATCACGCAAGCATCATCTTCACGATAGCGTGGAATCAGATGAATATGAAAGTGTGGCACACTTTGACCAGCAACTTCATTAACATTACTTAAAATGTTCATACCGTTTGCATGAGTTGCGTCCATAATTTGTTTGGCAAGTTTTTGTGCAACCTCCATGACATGCTTCATAACTTCTGGATCACATTCCATAAAATTTGCATAATGTTTTTTAGGAATGACAAGTGTATGTCCCTTTGTGACTTGAGAGATGTCTAAGAATGCTAATACATCATCATCTTCATATACCACACTGCTTGGAATTTCATGATTTACGATTTTACAAAAAATACACATTGATGTTTACCTTCTTTCTTTTCTTATTCATTATAACAAAACGATACCAAAAGAAAAAGAGCTTTCGCTCTTTTACTGTACGATCAAATCACTATTTTTCAAGCTGTTGTATGCGTCGATATCATAAATCGTCATATCGTATTTCTTAAAATAGAATTTTGTAGCTTCTGTAGCCAGGGTGCTTGTTTCAGCAATTGCCTGAATAGCTTCATCTTCATAATTCTTAGGTTCTGTTTCCACTAAATTAACAATGTAATAAGATGTCACAGAAGTAGAAGTATTTGTTGATGTGATAACTTTTTCTATAAGTCCTTTTTTACCAGCACCAGACATTGCGGAGAATACTTCATTAGGAAGTCCACTCTGGTTTGTATAAACCTTTTCACTTCCATCATATGTTGATGTAGTACCATATTTTTTCACAACGTCTGAGAATTTATCGCCTTTCTTTAATGCGTTTAGCGCATCATTGGCTTTTGTTTCATCATCAGCCTGGAAAATTTGTGCTTTATAAGGAACATAGCTTTTGAATAATGCTTCTTTGTTTTCTGTAACATATTTTTTCTGAAGTTCTGTCTGATACAGAGCAGGTAAGATATACGCTTCTTTTAACTCCTGATCATTTGCGAAACCTTCAGATTTCAGCTGCTTTTCATAATTGTCGCCCCACTGTTTTTTAATTTGGGCAAGTTTTTCATCAGCCTGTTTTTTAATTTCATCAGTTTCTTTAATATCTTCTTTTTTGTAAACCTCTGCTTTTAATTTCGCCAGAGTCGCAGTACCAATATTAGCTTTTAATGACTGGTATACATCTTCTTTTGTTACTTTTTCACTACCAACACTGATTAGTGTTTCATTTCCATCAGAAATGTTTGCTGTTGCATCGCTGCAGGCACTCAAAGTCAGAGCCATCGCAATGGTACTTAATAGAACTAATGTTTTCTTCATTGTCGTATGCCTCCTATTCTTCTACGCCCATGTAGTTCATGATATCTTTCTTGACATCATCATTTGCGTATTTGATATCTAATTTTTTTGCTGCTTCCCAAATATATTTGAAAGACATGTCATTGCTGGATGATGCGATAGATGAATAAATCTGGTTTTTCACATCTTTATCCTTTAATAAGGTATCTAACTGAGCTTTATCAGCTTTGATCATATGCCATCCACTGTAGCTGTCATTGCTTTCTTTTACCCAGCCACTAACTTCACCATCTTTTGTCAGTTTTAATGAGGCATCTACAAAGCTTTGTACAAGCTTGGATGGATTGGTGCTGTCTACATAGCCGATATATCCACCGTTATCTTTACTTCCTGTATCATCACTGTATTTTTTAGCAACTTCCGCAAAATCAGTGCCATCTTTTAATGCTTTCTCTACTTCATCAATTTTCTTCTGTTCTTCTTTAGTTGGATTATTTACATCAGCTACTTTAATTAGGATGTGGGATACCACACGTGGTTTTTTATCCTTATAGAATGGTGTTAATAATTCATCTTTGTGAGCATCGATGTAAGCATCTCTTAATTTTTCGTTTTTCGCAGCCATTAATGCATAACCGTCAAGATCATCTTCTTCAAAGCCATAGCTCTTTAACTGACTGGCAATTAACGTTTCTGCTGTTGTGCTGTAATAACTTGCCATTGATTCTGCCTGACTCTGTAAAGTTTTTGCGATTTCATCTGCACGTGTTTTCAATGCATCATCAGTTTTTACAGATTCATCAATTACTAGATTCTGGAAACGGATATACAAAGTTTGAGCACCATTGTTTTCTTTGTATAAACTTGTATACAAATCATCTGCTGTCAATGTGTAATCCTTCATTGTGGCAACAACTTCTTTGCCATCTACTTTCTTTCCAGGAAGTTTTCCTTTGTTTGTATCATAGACACAGTATATCGCAAATCCGATAAAGATTACTGCGACTAGAACCACAAACCATTGTTTCTTTAATATTTCTATCATATAGGCCTCCTAAGTCGTACCGTAATATTATAAATTATCTGCGTATGAATTGCAATTTTTTACGCATTTTTCACGTAATTTCCCATGAAATGTTCATACAATCCTCAGATGTCATCCCTTAGGATTCTACAGTTTTTTTAAATATGGAAGAAATGTATGAAAATGGATAATCGTTTTGATTGTTAAACGTTAGATTTTTTGGTAGAATAATACAAGGAAATGAAAGGATGATGACAATGAGTTGTCTTGAAATAAAAAATCTACACGTAGATGTGGATGGAAAAGCGATATTAAAAGGATTAAATCTTACAATCAACAGTAAAGAAACCCATGCGCTGATGGGACCTAACGGGAATGGAAAAAGTACGCTGTTAGCGGCAATTATGGGAAATCCAAAGTTCCATATCAGTGAAGGAAGTATTCTGCTTGATGGCAAGGATGTATTGGCGATGGAAGTGGATGAAAGAAGCCGTGCTGGTCTGTTTCTAGGTATGCAATATCCAAGTGAAATCAGCGGTGTAACAAATTCTGATTTTTTACGTGCGGCAATCAATGCCAGAAGAGAACGTCCGATTCCATTATTCAGCTTTATCAAAGAAATGGAAAAAACCATCAAACAGATGGAAATGAAAGAAGATTTGGCACATCGTTTCTTAAATGAAGGATTTTCCGGTGGTGAAAAGAAACGTAATGAAATCGTACAGATGAAAATGTTAAAACCAAGTATTGCGATGCTGGATGAAATCGACAGTGGGCTGGATGTAGATGCGTTAAAAATCGTGGCTGACGCTGTTAATGATATGAAAGAAACACAGGATTTAGGACTTGTGGTTGTATCTCACTATGCTCGTTTCCTGGATTTATTAAAACCAACGCATGCGCATGTGCTGGTAGATGGAAAAATCGTTGTCAGCGGTGGGAAAGAGCTTGTGGATAAAATCGATCAGCAGGGCTATGACTGGATTGAAAAAGAATACGATGTTCATGTAGTGAAGGAAGAAGAAAAAAAGGTAGAACTGCTTGGTTCATGTGCAGCTAAAGGAGTATAGCTATGAGTGAGATCAAGGAAATCAGAATTGAAGAAAACGGATTTTCTTCTCATCACTTTGATGTACATGGAGAACAAGAATTCATCTTTCATATAGGTAAACATAGAAACGTTTCCTTATCAATTACATATAGTGGAAAGGATGCACAGGTAAAGAGTCGTTTCATTTGTGAAGAAGGCAGTCAGACACATGTATTGCTTCGTAATGAAGTATCACAGATGAAGATGGATGATGTAAGTGAAATCTATAAAGATGCACACTTAACACTTGGGTATCTGGAAATAGAGGATGGCGTTGTTTTGGCAGATAATAAAGTATATCTAAAAGAAACAGGTGCAGATGCTCATTTAATGAATGTATGCATTGCGCAAAGCAAGAAACACTACCATGTCTTATGTGTTCATGAAGTGCCTTATACAAGCGGTTTGATTGAAAATTATGCAGTAATCAAGGAGCATGGAGATTATTCTATGGAGGCTTGTGGCAAAATTGTGAAAGGTGCACATGATAGCGCATCACATCAGGCAAGTAGAGTGCTTACCTTAAGCAATCAGCAAAGCAGTGAAGTTATTCCATTGCTTTTGATTGATGAAAACGATGTAAAAGCAAGTCATGCGACAACCCTTGGACAGCCGGATGAAAATCAATTATATTATCTGCAGTCAAGAGGCTTGACACGTGAACAGGCATTAGGTTTATTAACGATTGGCTATATGATGCCAATCACTACCGTATTAGATGATGAAAAGCTTGCGGCAGAATTAAAAAATGAAATAGAAACAAAGGTGGGATTACATGCGTAATATAGAAGAAGTCCGTAAAGACTTTCCTATGCTGCAGGGAAAAATGATGCAGCAGCACCCACTTGTGTATTTAGACAATGGGGCGACAACATTAAAACCAAGAAGTGTGATTGATGCTGTCTGCAATTATTATGAGAATTATTCAACCAATGCCCATCGTGGGGATTACGATTTAAGCTATTTTGTCGATCAAGAATTTGAAGGTACACGACAGGTGGTTGCGGATTTTATCCATGCGGATGTTAATGAAATCGTATATACCAGCGGCGCAAGTGAAGGCTTGAATACCGTTGCGTTTGGATATGGACGAAAGTTTTTATCTGAAGGCGATATCATTTTGAGCAGTGAGGCAGAACATGCTTCTTGTGTACTTCCATGGATGAAAGTGGCGCAGGAAACAGGCGCTGTTATGGAATATATTCCCTTAGATGAAGAAGGCAGAATTACCGTTGAAAATATAGAATATATGATGAATGACAATGTCAAAGTCATCGCTTTAGCGCAAATTACCAATGTATTGGGAAATCTTGTGCCAATCAAAGAAATCTGTGCTCTGGCACATCGCTATGGTGCAATCGTAGTTGTGGATGGTGCACAAAGTGTTCCACATATTCCTGTGGATGTGAAAGATTTAGATTGCGATTTTCTGGCATTCTCTGCACATAAAATGTGTGGACCAACTGGGATTGGTGTATTATATGGCAAATATGAATTATTAGAAGCAATGGATCCTTTATTATATGGTGGGGAAAGCAATGCCCGCTTCAATGCATGTGGAGATGTGTTGTTGAAGGATGCTCCTTTGAAATTTGAAAGTGGTACACAGCCAATTGAAGGTGTATTTGGTTTACATGCGGCAATTGATTATATCAATGCACTGGGTAAAGAAAATATTCATGCCTATGAAAAACAACTGCGTGATTATGCAGTGTCAGAAATGAAAAAGATGGATCATATCATTATCTATAATGAAAACAATGATACAGGGATTATTACCTTTAATGTAAAAGGTGTATTTGCACAGGATGTTGGTTCTTTCTTTAATGCCAATGGCATTGCGGTAAGAACAGGACAGCATTGTGCGAAATTATTAAATGAAGTACTGGGAACCAGTGCTACGGTACGTGCATCCTTATATTTCTATACATCTAAGGAAGATATTGACCGTTTCCTTGATGTATGTAGAAAAGCTACGATGGAAGCATGTATTGATGTATTCTTTTAGGAGGTCGTAAGCGATGTCAGATTTATTAAAAGATCCTATGATCTTACGTCAGATTATTATGGATCATTATGAATATCCAAGAAATCATGAATTATGCAAGAACCCTGAATACCACGAAAAACACATGGCAAGTGATTCTTGTATCGATGATATCTATGTACAAAGCAAAATCAAAGATGGAGTTGTGGAAGATATACGTTTCGATGGAGAAGCATGTACCATTTCCACAGCTTCCACCTCCATTATGAGTGAACTGCTTCAGGGAAAAACCCTAGAAGAAGCCAAAGCAATCATTGAGAATTATTTTAATATGATTGATAATAAACCTTATGATGAAGAATTATTAGAAGAAGCTGTGGCATTCTATAATGTTGGTAAACAAGCCAACCGTATCAAATGTGCAACCATTGGCTGGAAAGCAATGCAGCAGATGATCGAAGAAAGCGAGGATGAAAATGGAAAATAATAACATCCCAAATAATGAAGAATATAAATATGGTTTCCATGACAAGGATACCAGTGTTTATAAAACCAATAAAGGTTTGACAAGAGAAACGGTTCTTGAAATTAGTAGAATCAAACAAGAGCCTGACTGGATGAGAGAATATCGTCTTCAGGCATTTGAAAAGTTTGAAAGCATGGAGATTCAAGACTGGGGACCGGATTTAAGTGTTTTAGATTTTGATGATTATACATATTACATAAAACCAAGTGATAAAACTGAAAAAAGCTGGGATGATGTACCAGAAACTATCAAAGATACTTTTGATAAACTGGGTATCCCAGAAGCAGAAAAAGAGTTTTTAGCTGGTGTTACGACACAATATGATAGTGAAGCTGTTTATCACAATATGTTGGAAGAAGTAGAAGAAAAAGGTGTAATCTTCTTAGATACAGATACCGCACTTAAAAAGCATCCAGAATTATTTAAACAATACTTTGGGAAACTGGTTCCTTATACAGATAACAAATTTGCGGCATTAAACAGCTGTGTATGGAGTGGAGGAAGTTTTATCTATGTGCCAAAAGGGGTACATCTGGATAAACCACTACAATCTTATTTCCGTATCAATACCGAAAGCATGGGACAGTTTGAAAGAACACTGATCATCGTGGATGAAGGTGCGGATGTACACTATGTAGAAGGCTGTACAGCACCGATTTATTCCAAAGATTCTTTACATGCGGCTGTCGTAGAGATTTTTGTGCATAAAAATGCAAGATGTCGTTATTCAACCGTTCAAAACTGGAGTGATAATATATTGAATCTTGTCACAAAGCGTGCAAAAGTATTGGAGAATGGAAGCATGGAATGGATCGATGGTAATATTGGTTCTCATATCAATATGAAATATCCTGCCTGTATCTTGGCTGAACCATATGCGAAGGGTACATGTATTTCCATTGCAGTCGCTGGAAAAAATCAGGTACAGGATGCTGGTGCGAAAATGATCCACCTTGCGCCAAATACTTATAGTAATATTATTAGTAAATCCGTATCGAGAAATGGCGGGGAAGTCAATTATCGAGGACTTGTCTATCATTCACCAAATGCAGAACATGCGAAAAGCAAGGTAGAATGTGATACATTGATTCTGGATAAACAAAGCCGCAGTGATACGATTCCTACAAACAAATCTAAGAATTTAACTTCTCAAATCGAGCATGAAGCCACGGTATCAAATATCAGTGAGGAACAATTATTCTATCTGATGAGTCGAGGACTTACTAGAGCACAGGCTACTGAAATGATCGTTATGGGATTTTTAGAACCGTTCACAAGAGAGCTGCCAATGGAATATGCAGTCGAATTAAACCAGTTATTAAAATTAGATATGAGTGATTCTATTGGATAAACGTGAAATTGCTTATACAAAGCGAAATGCTTTGAGTATGAAAGAAGTTCAAATAAAAAGTGAAACCATTTTAAAGAATCTTGAACCTTATCTAAAAGGCATTGTTGGTATATATATGGCATATGGTCATGAGGTGGATATCACAAAACTTTTAAAACAAGCGGATATCACATGTTGTGTACCAGTATGTGATGGCGATTATCAAATGAGCTTTTATCTTGTGGATGAAAATACAGTATTCAAAAAAAGCCATTATGGGATTTTAGAACCAGTCAATGCCAAAATCATTGATAAAAATGAAATAGATATGATCATTGTGCCTATGGTTGCGTTTGATGCACAAAGGCATCGTATGGGACATGGCAAAGGATACTATGATCGCTATTTAAAAGATTATCAGGGAATGAAAATTGGTGTTGCATTTGAATGCCAGAAGTTTCCTCAATTAGATGTTTATCCACATGATATCCCAATGGATCTAATCATTAGTGAAGATGCAAAGTATTAGCGCATCTTCTTTTTTTGTATGCCTGAAAGCACTTGACTAATACTTGTAAAATGATATCATGTATCTATAAAGAAAGCTACATACAAAAGGGGAAGCTGATCATTCAGTATAGGAGAATGATATGAAAATATGGAAATATAATTTATTGTTAATAGAGAAACAAAAGGTGATTTACTTTATTTTATGTGCGTTGATGATCTTTTCATTAAGTGATATCTTAATTGTATTCATAAAAAATTATGAATGGATTGCATATACACAAAATTGTCCAAGTGCTGATTATTTATCTATACTTACCTATCCGTTTTTAAGAATTGCGCCTTTTTTGATTTTTGGATTGCCATTTTTGTTTAATACGCTGTTAGCTGATTCTACTTTCATGGAATTGAAACAGGGAAACTGTGCATTCCTTCACACAAGAATGGATTATATGAAAAATATATTAATTCGTTATTTTTTAAGTATCATTTTGGTTTTCCTGCTATCGTGCTTTTGTTTCTTTTTGAATTATATCAGTTTTTCCATCATTTTTGGTAATGGTAATATGGTAACATATCGATCAGATTTGCCATTTATGCAGGAGGTTAGCACTAAGTGGTTCTTAGATACACTTAAATTTGATAATCCCATGATGTATTCCATCATGCTTATGCTACATATTTCCATGATTTATGCCTTATTAGCAGGACTATCTTATGCTTTATCCTTCCTGTTTAAAAAACGAATACTTATTTATTTCAGCAGTATGATTTTGATTATCGTTGATGAATTTATTACGATGATATTGAAAATCCCACATCTTTCCATTATGCTGCAATTACAGCCAAATTCTGTTTTTGATGTATCAGATGCTTTACTGTTATACTTTATTTTATTTCTGTCTGGGATTGCCACACTTTGTGTTTTCCTGTTTAAAAAGAAAGATTTACTCTTATGATTCCTACAAGAAGATATGTTGAACTGATGTTGGTCATTGCCTGCTTCTTATGTATCTTTATCGATCACATAGAATTATATATCAATATTTATACGATGCTGATTCCACGTTATGGAATATTCATGGTTATTCTTTTAACAGGATATATATTAGAAAAAACAGAGATATGGCCAATGCTTTATTTTCGATATAAAAATATTTCTGTATATGTTAGAAAAACATGGTTACTAAAATGTAAATGGTATTTATGTATGGCATTGATGTTGAACAGTGCTGTACTAAGATTTGATTCTATGTATTACTTTGTCATCTATGTATTGATTGATACAGGTATCTTCATCATCATAGATCATCTTTGTAAAATATTAGGTATTCTCTGTAAACAAAAGATATATGGATATATTTTATTTTTTATATTATTCATATTGTTAGAATTCATATTGGAAAATTTGAATATCAGCACATTCTTTACAAAACTATGGATTTTGCCATATGTATATCCTATAGCTGTATTGCTGTGTATGATCATCTGTTTCAACAGCGTTCTGTATTTATTGTATGTTTATCTTATGAAGCATACAGATAAAATTGGAAATATAAACAAGGTTTTGGAGGGATAGCATATGGAATTAGAAGTAACACATTATACAAAAATCATAAAAGGATATACCATTTTAGAGGATATCAATTTATCTTTAACAAGTGGGCATATCTATGGCTTTTCAGGTAGAAATGGTGCAGGAAAGAGCATGTTGTTTAAAGCGATTACCGGTATCATTTTACCAACCAAAGGGGATGTTATTTTAGATCATAAATCAATTATCTATGATGATATCGATTTACGCATTTTTGGGACATTGATTGAGCATCCAGAGTTTTATGACAACCTGAGTGGCTTTGATAATTTGATGTTGTTATATCGTATCAATCATCAACCGGATACTATCCTGATTAAACAACAATTAAAAAAATTTGGTTTAGAAGGGCATGAATATAAAAAATATAAAACTTATTCTCTTGGTATGCGACAACGTTTACGTCTAGCTCAGGCGATGATGGAAAACCAGAAAATCATCGTATTAGATGAGGCATTTAATGGAATTGATAAAGAAGGCGTACAGGATCTATATGAAATTTTGAAGGAAGAACGTGAAAAAGGCAAGCTGATTTTAATCAGCAGTCATAATGAAAAAGATTTAGAAATATGTGATCAAATATTTTATATGAGTCAGGGAAAGCTGATAGAAAATCAGGGGATGTTCATATGAGAAAGTTATGTATTGGATGTTTTGCTGTGTATATCATCATAGTTGGTGTATTAGCGTTTGTCTGGTCTGGGAAAGAACATTTAACAAATGATAAATATAACCGATTAGAATTATCAATGTACTCTGAAAAAGATTGTTTAAGCTATAAAGAGCTATTTGATTATATTATGAGGGATTATGATGTATCAGATCTTACAGATATAGAAAAACATTCTGAGGTTATTGTGAAAGCCAAAATGATAGATAGGAGATTTGCTGGAAAAGGTGTGATCAATGAATGTGAAATCACGCAGGTATATAAAGGATATGATGTGAATCAAACGATTTCTGTATATGATGATGTCATATGGGATGAAAATGCCTATTATTTTGAAGGTGCTGTCCCATTACATGAAAATGAGGAATATATTATGTTTTTAAAGCCTGCGCTAAATGCAAATACAGAGGATTCTTATATCTTCACATCTGTAAGTTTTGGACATTTTCGTTTGAGAGAAAATGTGAAATATACCGCATACGATATGGACCATAAAATGTGTGTACAGGAAGCATGCGGATATGATTATATCGCATATGATGTTCATAATTTGGAAAAATTTAAAATGCTTCAAAATGAGGCTTATACAAAATATAAATAAGAAAAATACGTGATTGTGCGTATTTTTTTTACATGAAAAAAGGCATCAATATCGATGCCTACAAAGCTTCATAATCTAAATCATATAATGCACAAATGGCTTTGATTACACCATCTTCATCATTACTGCATGTTTCATAATTACACACTGCTTTTAAATCAGGATGAGCGTTTGCCATAGCATAAGAATAGGTACATTCTTTCATCATTTCATAATCATTCATGAAATCCCCAAAAGCCACAAAATCATCACTGTCTAGATGATATTTTGTTTTTAACATCGCAATGGCATTGCCTTTACTAGTGGTTGGATTAGATATATCTACCCAGTCCTCACCAGAAACCACAGGTCGTAAACTTCCAGTATCTGCTTTGATCGCTGCATAGGAATTTGTCTGTGCATTGCGTTTATCATATAGTGTGATCTTTGCGATTTGATCATTTTGTATCGCTGTTAAAATATCATCAACGATTTCCAAATGGGCATAATACATATGTGCATTTTTTAAGAACTGCGCATCTTCTGTTTCCAGATATGCACTTTTCATACCACAGGCAATTGGATAAGAATCTTTTATCTGACGTGCTTTTATGATAACACGTTGTATATCTTCCATAGGCAGGGCATCCGCAAATACAGGTGAATTTCCCTGATAAACGATACCGCCATTCTCTGCGATAAATAACATATCATCCCGATGATCCGGGAATTGTTCATACAAATTAAAATATTGTCTGCCACTGGCAATGCCAAAAATGACATCTCTTTTTTTTAATTCGTCAATCACTTTATTTAACTTTGAAGGTAAACGCTTTTTACTATCCAGCAGCGTACCATCCATATCACATATTACATATTTCATGTCATATTCTCCTTTTTCCCACACGTATTTTATCATCCATGGATATTTTTTACAATATTTTATATATTGTGATTTCCTTTCAGGAAACTTTTCTTCCTGTTGTTGCGTCTTACTCCATTGTTTTGTACATGACACAAGGATATAATGGACATGAACAAAGGAGGTAAGTGTAATGGAGTTATTACATTTAGGAGAGAATATCATCCGTTTACGTAAAAAGGAACATATGACGCAGGAGGAACTTGCGAATTATATGGGAGTTAGTAAATCAAGTGTATCAAAATGGGAAACATCGGCGACGTATCCCGATATCATGTTTTTACCAGAATTAGCAAATCTGTTTAATGTGACGTTAGATGAATTAATTGGCTATGAGCCACAGCTAAACAAAAAACAAATCAGAAGAATCTATCATACATTATCAGATGAAATGGGAAATGGTGATAAAGATGCGGCTATGGAGAAATTAAAGGAATATCTTCGTCGTTATGCTAGCTGTTTTCCATTCTTAAATCAAATGACGGTATTATTATTGAATCATGCCTATCTTTATGAAAATCAAGCAGAAATCTATGAACAGATTTTAACGATATGTAAAAGAATCGAGGAAAAAAGCGGTGATGCTTCCTTGATTAAAGAATCGCAAATCATGGCCTCCATGGTTCATCTTCAGCTGAATCAACCAGAAGAAGTCCTAAATATACTGGGGGAATCATCTAAGAACATACAAATGGATAATGAATTGATTGCGATGGCATATCAAATGATGAACAAAACAGAAAAAGCAAGTGAAATCTTACAGGCTTCTATTTTCCAGTATTTATTGTATTTTGTACAGGATAGTTTGAATTATATGGTTTACCATATGCAGGAGCAGAATATATGTGATCAGGTGATTCATCGTATTGGCGGTATTGTGCAATTATTTGAACTTGATCAGTTGCACCCATTTACTGCAGTTGGCTTTTATCTTTCCACAGCAAATGTTTACGCTATGCGTCAGGACAAAGAAGCTGTTTTAACACAGCTGGAACATATCATGCATGTTGTAGAGCTTCATCAGGGGGATTTTCACGTATTAAAAGGAGATGCCTTCTTTAATCAAATCGACGCATGGCTGGAAGAACTTGATTTAGGACCAAATGCCCCAAGAAATGAACATAGTATCAAAGATACATTAATCCAAAGTCTTGAACAGAATCCTTCCTTCACATTTATTCATGAAGAATTCCGTTATAAAAATATAATAGAAAAGCTAAAATCAATGCTTAAGGAGGAAAATTAATATGTCACTAAATGAAGCCCTTCCTATTATTCTGCCACTAGCGATATTAGAAATATTTCTTGCGGTATTTTCTTTGATTCATGTATTACGCCATCCCAATTACCGTTTTGGGAATAAAATGATCTGGTGTATCATTGTAGTATTCCTTCAATTTATCGGGCCAATTATCTATTTTGTCTTTGGCAGGGTTGATCAGGAATGAGTGATATCTTAGAAATCCAACACCTGAAAAAAAGTTTTGGTACACAACAAGTGCTGAAAGGCATTGATCTACACGTTCCCCAGCATTCCATTTATGGGTTTATTGGTCAAAATGGGGCAGGGAAAACCACAACCATGAAAATGATTTTAGGCTTATTGAAAAGTGATGAAGGCAGCATCTATGTATGTGGAGAAAAGGTAAGCTTTGGCGAAACAAAAACCAATGCTTATATCGGATATTTAAGCGATGTGCCAGAATATTATGGGTTTATGAATGCAACAGAGTATATGAAATTATGCGCTGATATCAGTCATATGGAAACATCCGCTTCTAAATTAAGAATTCAGGAGTTGTTAAAAATGGTAGGCTTAGATGCCTATAAGAAAAAGAAATTAAAAGGATATTCCCGTGGAATGAAACAGCGACTTGGCATTGCTCAGGCTTTATTGAATGAACCAAAATTATTGATATGTGATGAACCTACATCTGCATTAGATCCCATCGGCAGGAAAGAAATTCTGGATATCCTTTTACAAGTGAAAGAGAAAACAACGATTATTTTATCAACCCATATCTTAAGTGATGTAGAGCGTATTTGTGATCATATCGCAATATTAAAAGATGGTGTGATTGCACTTCATGGGGAATTAAATGAATTAAGGCAGGCATATGGGAAAAATACTTTTATGATACATTTTCAAAAGACAGATGACTTACAAAGAATGTATAAAACACTATCCACCATACATGATCAAATTCATATCGAAGAAAACCAGATGATTATTCAAAGTGATACACCAGAAGTATTAGAAAAACAGCTGATGGAGAAATTGCTTGAACAAAATATCATGCCTCTAAATTTTGCTTGGCAGCAGCCATCTCTGGAGCATGTGTTTATGGAGGTGGTACAATGAAAGGATATTTAGCCTTTACCAAAAAAGAATTCATGGAATGTATCCGTTCTTATAAATTTATGATTTTGATCATCGTATTTCTTGCCTTTGGTTTTATGAATCCCATCTTTGCGAAATATATGCCAGAGCTTTTAAAAAGTATGATGCCAGTGGGAATGTCTATGGAGCTTCCACAGCCAACAGTATTTGATTCATGGGCACAGTTCTTCAAGAATATCAATCAAATGGGACTTATCATCTTTCTATTATCCTTCAGCTCTATTTTATCCACTGAAATTCAAAAAGGAACCCTTATCAACATAGTAACCAAAGGATTATCAAGAAAAAAGATCCTTCTATCAAAAATGACATTTCTTGTATGTGTTTGGACAATATGCTATGTAACCTGTGTTATCGTGACGTTACTTTATGGATTGATTTTTTGGTCACAATGGCATCTTCCACATCTATTCCTTTCATTGACCTGTGTATGGTTATTTGGTATCATGATGTGTTCACTCATGCTTTTAGGTGGTGTCATAACATGTTCAAGTGCGGGTGGTTTATTATTAAGTGGAGGAAGTTATATCGCACTTATGCTCATGAATATGATTCCTGAGATCACAAAGTATAATCCTGTGACATTGATTTCTGATAATATGGCTTTACTACAAGAAACGATATCTTTAGATCAAATCTATCCAGCGATTGGCGTTTGTATTGTACTATGTGCTACTACTTATATTGGCGCAGTCATATTATTTAATCGTAAACAGTTGTAAACATAAAAGGTCTGAAACATGTATTTCAGGCCTTTTTCTAAATTATTTCAAATAATGCTTACGATGAATATCTACTACATAAGAAAAATCATCATCAAATTTCTCTAGTAAGGCATCTATACTTTCATACTGCATTTTTACTTGTAGTTCTTCATCATATAAAGGAATCAATTGATAAAATCGAATTAATTTTCCACTACTTAAACGGCAACAGGCAATTTCACCATGTTTATCACAAGCTTCTACTAAGGCAATACTTTCAAATTGTAGAAATGATCATGTTCATTAGGAGGAATGATTTCGATATCGACATGGATATCAGGGGAATATACTTCATGAAAAACATTTTCCATTTCCCCAAAAGTATTCATGATATAGCTTTCTAATTCATCAAATTCTGTTTCATTTATAAATTTTGATAGATTCTGTTTTTATCTTTTTCTCTTTCTTTTTGAATAACCCCACAAGATGCATACAACTAGAATAATTGAGTTTAAAACAGATATAGCTGATTTGTCCATACCTACCATTTTTATCCTCATAAAATAGATTGAAAGGAGGGAAAACGTGGCAAAAATCTTTGTTTATGATGTATATAATGATGCTTTGGAAGTTTTTGATCGAGGAGAAAACGACCCAATGCCATATGCTTATGGGAATACCATGCTGGTACGGGAGTTTCGTGGATCATCTAGATCAAATGTTCTTTGGACGACCAATGCAGCGATGGAAGCTTGGAACGCTACTCGTAGAACGTATGGGGCACCGATTCCATTTCGATATGCATTCAAACGTATCTGGGAAGGTGGGCATGGGCGCCAGTCACAACACTATGCTGGCGTTTCTTTTGATGTAGGGCAGGCATTATCCCAAACACAACGTAATCGTATTTGGAATATCGCCAATGATTTAGGTGTATGGGTGTATGTAGAACCACAATATCTAACACCGACATGGGTACATTTTGATAAACGATATGGTGTGCCCGCATGTAGTGCAGGATATCCTACCTTACGACAGGGAAGTCGTGGTGTTTATGTATTGATTCTTCAGGATGCGTTGAATGCGTTAGGATACAGTACGCAGACATTAGATGGCATATTTGGTGGAAATACACGCTCAGCTTTAGTTGCATATCAAAGAGAAAACGGCTTAAGTGCAGATGGAATTGTTGGTTGTGGCACATGGACAAGAATCGTCAATGAAGTCGTGGGGATTGGATTAACACCTACGGTTATTGATCCATAAGTAAAAAAAGCATATCCATATGAACTTTTTGATAATATAGATATGCTTTATACATAATAAAAGATATAATGGTAATATAAGAGGAGGTATTTTGTATGATGGATGAAATTCATAAGATTTCAAATAAGGATGATTTTATTGCTTTTCTAAATGCTTTAGCTGACGACTTTCAAGAACATCATAAAGAATGGTATAATCTAACCATACCTGAATATTTGATGTCAGTAGCTAATTGGGTGGAAGATGCTTCAGAAATCAATGAAAGTGAAATTGATTGGGAACATACAGATTTTAAGACGATAGCTAAAATGTTTTATATGGGAAAGTTGTATGAATAAGATAGATAAGATAGATGATTCTTCATTTTAGTGAAACAGTGTTTAAGATATGATATAATATTTAAAACATTCGGATAAGAAGGAGTGTATTATATGAATTATAAGCTAATGAATAAAAATATTGAAGTATTGGATTTTTCTTATGATCATGAAACACATACGATTACTAAAATCACAAAGATTAGCCATTCTGAATATGCACCTTTAGGAATCATGGAATATAAAACTGGTATTACAAGAAAAGCTTTCAATGATTGGTGGAAAAATTCCTACTTCTAGAAGTAGATTTAAAGAAGCAATGGCAGAAATGAATATTGATTCTTCTATGGAATTACTTGAAAAGTGTTTTGGGCTTAGTTTAAGTGATCAATATTGGGTAAAAGATGACTCTGATATTGAATGGAAAGATATTAATTTCTTTGAAAATGATTTTAGTGAAGACATGGGAAATTTGCTTATGGGTCAAATTGATTATACAGATGATTTAGATATCTTTAGTCCAGACAACTCAAGTGATGGAAATTTAAAAAAGAAATGGAAAATTATAAATGGTACGCGCTATTTTTTAAAAGGTGGAAATAGTTTTACAAATCAAGAGCCTTTCAATGAAGTTGTTGCAACAAAGCTTTATGATAGAATTCTTGATAGTGAAGATTATGTTCCTTATGCGCTGATTCAAGAAAATGGTTTGTATTATTCAGCTTGCCCGACAATGATCAATACGTTTGAAAAACTTGTTTCTGCATATTATATAGATTGAACAATTAAGCAAAGAGGAAATGATTCTCTATATAAGCATTTTTTAGAGGCATGTCAATTTCTTCATATTCCAAATGCACAGCTAAGTATTAACAAAATGATCGTCTGTGATTATTTGATTGCCAATTATGATCGTCATTATCGTAATTTTGGCGCAATACATAATATTGATACTTTAAAATGGATGCGCATTGCCCCGATATTTGATAGTGGAAGTTCTCTTTGGGCTACAAAGCCAACAACGATGATTGGAAGTGCTTATAAAAGTAAACCTTTTAAACCTTTGCCAGAAAAGCAATTAGAGCTTGTTGATGATTTGTCCTGGCTGGATATATCTAAATTAAAAGGATTTGAAAAAGAAATAGAAGATATTTTTTCAAAGAATCCTTTTATGGATAAGACTAGAATCAAAGCCATTGTGGAACAGGTAAAGTTAAGAATTGAAACGGTTATAGAATATAAAAGAAAGTTAGAAGAAATGTAGCTATCGTTGATGCTATGTGTTTACACTTATACACAAAATACTATGAAAAAGGAACATGCGTTCCTTTTTTTTAGCTATTGATTCAAATCTTTGATAGATGTATTACGTTTGTCCAGTGCTTTTTGAAGATAATCTTTATCTTCTAGTTTATGAATTGAAACTTCGATATTATACACACGTATCGTATCCACATGTACATGAAATTTATCGGGTAATGGCTGTAAGATTTCTAATATTTTTTCAAATTCCTCCATTGAAATAGGCACTGTTTCTTTCTCTTTGCTATGATAGAAAAGTGTCACAGGAACATCGTTTTGCTGTGGCTGAAATTCCATATCCAGATGCATGTTTTTACTGTCACAATCAATGTATATTTCTAAGTAAGCATCTTTTTCAGGTAAGGTCTTTTGGATATCCTGTTCCATCATATCCGCAATAGATGCATATTTATTATCAATAAATTCACATGTTTCCCAATAATACGAATCATCCATTTCACCACTTTTTGTATAGTACAAAATGGTAAATTTATGGTTATGATCTTTATCTAATACAGTGATACGATAACTGTTTAGTTTAGGAATATAACGGGTTTCTGTGATTTCATAAGTGATACCAGGAAAGTGCTCTTTCATATAAGCGTCTGCTTCTTTGCGCATATGTTTGTGGGTTAAAGGATTACCATAAAAACTAATCACAAGAAATATCAATACGATTATGATAATTACAGCAGCAAGTAATGCAAAGCTTCTTTTTATTTTATTGTTTTTCATTTCCATCTTCCTTTCCATGCATAATGAAGCAGCATTGCTAATAGTTTTCCAATCATGATAAGAACAAACATGAGGATAAAAATCGCAAGCGTACTCAAGATCATTCCATCATCAATGCCATATTGTAACAGAGTGCCAAATAGGGATAAAACAGTGAAAACTGCTGCGCAAATCAATGCCAGACGATAAGTTTTTACTGGTTTGATCATATGGCATAATATACCAATCACAGGCATGATCCATACATTGATAAACATGTAGTAGCTTAAGGAGAGCTGATAGCCTGTAATTACACCAGCCAATAAGATAAATGTTAAATAAAGATTTCGTTTATGACGTATTGTTTCTATGACTTTTTGATCATCAAAAGAGGTATCCTCCAATAGCTCATAATACTGACGGCAGTTATCACATTCTCGAATATGCGCTCTTACAAGCTCTTCACTTTCTTTACTGGCAACATGATCTTTAATTAATGGAATCAAATCCATCACAACCTCACAAGGCAGTTTATTCATAGGGCATCCTCCTTTTTCAGTTCCTCTTTCAACCATCGTTTTAAACGAAAATCAATGACACGGCAGGAATTTTCCGATATATGTAAAGCAGAAGCAATTTCAGCATAGGAATAACCATCTAATCGCATCTGAAACAGGCGCTGACTGCGTTCATCCTTTTGTTTAATGAGTTCTTTGATCATAGAGATATCATAAGGAATGGGTTCTTTCACAAAGCTGTCCATATAATCCTCATAGGATACGGTAATTTTCTTTTTACGACAGTCACTTAGAAACTGGTTTCTGGCGATTGTTAACAGCCATGTCTTGACCTGTTCATCCTTCTTCAATTGATGTAAAGAAACATAGGCCTTTAAAAAGGTTTCTGACATCAGATCTTCCGCAAGAGATGGATTCTTACATAGATATAACAGGTAATGATAAACATCCTGTTTATATTTTTGATACAAGACTTCAAAAGCATCCATGTCATCACCCCTCTCTATCATCTTCACTAATTAGACGTGTTTCATTCATCAAATGTTACATGATTTATAAAAATAATTTTATCATGCCATGTTTCATACGTAAAGTAAACGCTTTTCTTCTAAAACGAAGGGATAAATGATATAATGAACCTGACGTAAGGAGTGAACACATGAAAAGAAAACGATTGTTATGTCTGTTGTTTTCTTTCTTGTTTGTGCTGTATGGATGTAATGATCATTCAAATGATGTAACACCATCAAAACCATCCTCCAAAGAAGAGGAAGCCTTATCTGATTTCCCAGCATCGCCAAGTCCTAAAATAGAAGAACTGCTGCTGGCTGAAAGTCCTGAAGAAAAGGTGCTGGAGGATGATGATCATAAAGTACATATTGATTATAGTCATACCAATCTTGGGTATATTCGTATCAAACGCTTGGATGATAGTGGCATCAAGATGAAAATCAGGCTCACAAACAATGAAAAAGGAAACTACTGGTATGATTTAAATAAAGCAGGTGTTTATGAAACATTTCCACTGGTGAATGGTTCTGGAACGTATCAGTTAGAAGTTCGTATTCAGGTTCCTTCTACAGGAAAATATGCGTTAGTATATGGTGCGGATATCGATGTGAAATTAGATAATGAACAGATACCATTTTTATACCCCAATCAAACCGTGGAATATGATCAAAACAGCGAGGCGATACAAAAGGCCTTTGCATTATGTAAAGATGATGACAATGCTTTAAAACGGGTTAAGTCTATTTATGATTTTGTGGTAAATGATATCAGTTATGATTACGATAAATTAGAGAAAGTCAAAGATAACTATGTACTTCCAATACTTGATGAAACATTAGAAAAGAAAAAAGGTATTTGTTTTGATTATGCGGCACTCATGGCAGGCATGTGTCGTTCCCAACATATCCCATGCAAAGTCATTGTGGGAGATACAGAACGGGATTATCATGCGTGGGTGGAAGTTTGGCTGGAAGGCAAAGGCTGGATAGATCCTGCGATATTATTTGAAAAAGATACATGGACAAGAATGGATCCAACTTATGCATCTACACATGCAGATTATGATGGCGAATACATTACAAAGTATGAATATTAATTTGAGGAGGGCTTGATATGAGTTCAAATATATGGAATGATGAAGAAATGTACGAATTCTGTACGAGTATGGCAATGGTATTAGAGGGTGGATTGTCATTGGAAGATGGCATGGATGTGATATTGGAAAGCTGCGAGCGGGAACACGTAAAACAGGATTTATTATCTTTGCGTGAAGATATCAAAGAAAATGGAAGCTTTTATGTATCAGTAAAAGACAAACCATATATAGATGATTATGCGAAAAAAATGATGCAGATTGGAGAGGTAAGCGGACATTTAGATTCTGTCATGAATGAGCTTGCTGTTTACTATGAGCGAAATGATAACTTAAAACACAGTTTAAAAGATGCACTTGTGTATCCTATGATTTTGTTAGTGATGATGTGGTGTATTGTGTTATTAATTATATGGAAAGTACTTCCTATATTCGATAAAGTATTACATAATATGGGCGCAATCTTGTCGGGAAGTTCTAAAACGATGATGAGCTTTGGCAATACCTTTGCGATGATATCTTTTGTGATATTAAGCATCCTGCTGGTATTTGCTGGTTATCTGTATTTCACAAGACATAAAGGGCAGGGTGGATTGTTGTCACGTTTCTTCTTAACGAAAAAGCTGTTTTATAATATCACAATGGCAAAGATGACATACGCTTTATCCTTATTTGTATCCAGTGGCTATGACAGTGAAGAAGCACTTGCTTATCTGCCTGGTGTGGTAGAACATCCATTGCTTCAAACAAAGATTCACCAGTGTTTAAAAGATATTGATGAAGGAGAAGGCTTTATTGAAGCCATGCAGAAGGAAAAACTTTATGAAGGTGTTTATGCCAATATGATCTTTACCGGCTTTCACAGTGGGAAAAGTGAAGAAGTATTAAAGAAAGTCAGTGCCTTATATGAACGAGATGTAGATAACAGTATCTCTACCTTTTTGAATACGATAGAACCGGGAATTGTTATATTGTTGTCAATTATTGTTGGGGTAATCTTATTATCTGTGATGCTGCCGCTGATGAGCATCATGGCTAGTGTATAATGAAACATTCTATACGTTTGATTTTACAGCTGCTGGCATTTGTATGTATGCTTGTCATCTTTGCGATAGGCTTTCAGAAAACAGATACCACAGTAGATGAAAAAAATCTGGACAGAGTGAAACAGGCAATCCAGAAAGCGGCACTGGAATGCTACAGTACAGAAGGATTTTATCCTGAAGATGTAAGCTATCTTAAGGAGCATTATGGACTGTATCTGCAAGAAGATCTTTATAAAGTCCGATATGAATACGTTGGCAGTAACATTATGCCAGAAACAAGCGTCTATCGAAAAGGAGGAAACTGACATGCGAAGACATACCGTGGATGTGTTATTTTCACTTTCGTTGTTTATGGTCTTTGTGATCTGCAGCTTTTTTCTCCTATTATTTCAAATCAATGGCTATCATAAAATCAGTGAAGATGAAAACAGTGTCTATCAGGCATCTTCCTATATAAAAAATATGGTAAGAGATTATGATCGTTATCAAGAAATCACAATAGAAGAAATCGATGGACATTCTTGTTTACGATTACATAACGATCACGAGGTGGTCTATCTTTATGTAGATAATCATATGTTGAAAGAACTATATCAAATAGATGAGTTATCTGTGAATCTGTCATATGGGGAAGAGCGTTTTGCGATGGATTCCATGACAATTCAGGAAAAAAACAATAAGCTTTATATCACAATGGAGCATGATGGCGTGAAAAACACCTTGATGATTGCCTTAAGAAGTGGAGGTGTATTATCATGAATCAACACCATAAATCATTATCCTTTCTCATGGAGTTATTGATCGTGATTTTCTTTTTTACAATTGCCTCAGGTATTTGCGTATTGGTCATGAGCAATGCGAAAGATAAACAACTATATGCAAAAAATGTAAAAACATCTTTGATCTATGGCCAAAATCTGATTGATGAAGAAAACGATTATTTATATAAATCAAAGTTTTATTTAAATGAAGAGGGAGTCCCACAACAGGAAGAAGCGATGTATCAGGTCACAATTGCTATAAAACAAGAAGGCAGTCATGGCGATCTGTGTGAAATGCATATCACAAAACAGAATAAAGAAACAGCTGTGTTATCTTTTTATCGTCAGGAGGTGCGCCCATGAATAAGGATAAACGCAAACATGTACAAGTGGGCTTAGGCGCAAGTTCTATCCTGATGATTTTTGTGGTACTATGTATGATGATATTATCCGTATTATCTTATAGTAAAGCACTGCAGAAGGAAGAAATCGCAAATCAGGGGAAGCAAGTACAAAAAGCATATACTCAGGCAGATGCAACATTACAATATGTATTACATGAAATGCATCATACGCTGCCACTTGACGAGTATAGTAAAAAACTACTTAATACGCATAAAATAACCTATGATATAAAAGGTAATACCTTGACTTTGACATATCCTGTGAGTGAACAGCGCACGCTACGTGCCGTGATTGAAACAGGAGATACATGGATCATAAAAGCATACACAACTACAGGAACAGGAGCATAAAAATATGGTAAATATACAAACAATCTTACAGGAAGCACTAGATAGTAACGCAAGTGATATCTTTTTAATCGCAGGGCATTGTTACGCCTTCAAAATTAATGGGAATATAGAAAATATAGGAAATGAACGATTAACACCAGATGATACAGCGACCTTGATCAAAGATATTTATGCATATGCACCACAGAATCGTTATGAAGATTTTATCGCCAGTAAAGATGATGATTTTTCCTTCTCCATCCCAGGCCTGGGGCGTTTTCGTGTGAATGTATATATGCAGCGTAATTCACAGGCAGCAGTATTGCGTGTCGTTCGATTTGATTTACCTGATCCATCCTTGCTAGGAATCCCAGAAACGATTACAAATTTATGGTCTACCAAAAAGGGAATGATCTTAGTCAGTGGTCCAGCCGGATGTGGCAAGTCTACTACTTTGGCCTGTCTGATTGATAAAATCAATGAAAATCGTAATGTACATATCATCACAATCGAAGATCCTATTGAATACTTACATTCCCATAAGAAAAGTATTGTGTCCCAAAGGGAAGTATTTCATGACACAAAAGATTATCCCATGGCACTTCGTTCTGCGCTTCGAGAAGCACCGGAAGTTATTCTGGTCGGAGAAATGCGTGATTTAGATACGATGGAAACCGCAGTCACTGCCGCAGAAACAGGTCATTTGATTTTATCTACTTTACATACTATGGGAGCTGCCAATACAATTGATCGTATGATTGATGTATTTCCAAGTGCCCAGCAGCAACAGATTCGTGTGCAGCTATCCATGACACTGCAGGCAGTTATCAGTGAACAGCTGGTGCCTGCATTAGATAATACCATGGTGCCCACATTTGAAATCATGATCATCAATCCAGCCATTCGTACACAAATTCGTGATGGAAAAATCCATCAATTAGAAAATTCCATCATCGCAGGAAAAGATCAGGGAATGATTTCTATGGATGATAGTTTGGTACATCTAGTAAAACAGGGGAAGATCAGTAAAGAAAATGCAGTGATGTATGCTTCCAATCAAGAACGGGTAAAGAAGAAACTATTGGATATATAAACGAACAATCCAAAATGTATAGATACAACCCATGCGAATTGAGATATACTGATAATGAAAAAGAAGGGAATGAGTGTTATGAATAAAAATCAATTACATAAACTTGCTGCCCTGGGTGGCGTTATTATTGGAGCTGCAGCTGGCGCAGGTGTCGCAAGACATTTACATCGCAGGAAAATCGAACAGGAAGCATCACGTGTTCATCCTGGCAGAAAGGGAGAACCACAGGCATATTTAATTGGTGGAGGTATTGGTGCTTTAAGTGCTGCTGTTTATCTGATACAGGATGGAGGCTTTTTAGGTGAAAATATCCATATCATAGAAGGTCTGGATGTGTTAGGTGGCAGTAATGATGGCGCAGGAAATGTAACACAAGGCTTTGTATGTCGTGGAGGAAGGATGCTGAATGAAGAAACCTATGAAAACTTCTGGGAATTGTTTGACAGTATTCCATCACTAGACTGGCCGGGAAAAAGTGTCACAGAAGAAATCCTGAATTTTGATCATTTACATCCTACCCATGCACAAGCACGCTTAATCGATAAACATGGAAATATCTTGGATGTACATAGTATGCAATTTGATAATAAAGACCGCTTTCTATTAACGAAGCTGCTTGCGACACCAGAAGAAAAACTGGATAATTTAACCATTGAGGATTGGTTTAAAGATGATCCACATTTCTTTACCACAAACTTCTGGTATATGTGGCAGACAACCTTTGCATTTCAAAAATGGAGTTCTTTATTTGAATTCCGCCGGTATATGAATCGTATGATGTTAGAATTCTCCAGAATCGAAACATTAGAAGGTGTCACACGTACACCATACAATCAATATGAATCACTGATCCTTCCATTAAAGAGCTATCTGGAAGGATATGGTGTAGATTTTAGTATTAAAGCTGTAGTGGAAGATATTGATTTTGAAGAAGAAAGTATAACTGCTACTGATATCTATGTGAAAGAAAACGGACATGAACGGGTACTTCATTTAGAAGAAGGCGATTTGTGTATCATGTGTAATGGCTGTATGAGTGATAATGCAACTCTTGGAGATTATCGCCACGCTCCAGATTATCGAGTAGATCATCCAATGTCCGCAACATTATGGAAAAAAGTCGCAGATAAAAAGCCATCGCTAGGTAATCCTGCCCCATTCTTTACAAAGCCTGAAGAAACAAACTGGGAAAGCTTTACAGTGACATGCAGGGGAAATCGCTTATTGAAAATGATTGAACAATTTTCTGGCAATATTCCAGGCAGTGGTGCATTGATGACATTTAAGGACAGCAACTGGCTGATGAGTATTGTAGTTGCTGCACAGCCACATTTCAAAGCTCAAGATCAAAACACAACCATTTTCTGGGGATATGGATTATACACAGATCAAGAAGGCAATTACGTGAAAAAGAAAATGCGGGATTGTACAGGGGAAGAAATCTTATTAGAACTGTTAGGCCATTTACACTTTGAGGAGCATACCAAAGATATCTTAGAGGATGTTGTGAATGTCATTCCTTGTATGATGCCATATATTGATGCACAATTCCAACCACGTGCAATGTCTGATCGCCCACATGTAGTGCCATCTGGTTCAACTAATTTTGCGATGATTTCACAGTTTGTGGAAATACCAGAGGATATGGTATTTACAGAAGAATATTCTGTACGTGCTGCACGAATTGCGGTATATACGTTACTACATATTGATAAAAAGATTTGTCCTGTAACACCACATCATAAAAATCCTAAGGTACTTGCGAAAGCCGCAAAGACCATGCTTCGATAAGAAAAGCTCCCTGATTTGAAATGCACCCCATAATTTGGACAACCAAATATGGAGGTGCATTTTATTATGTCAAAACTAACGAAAGAACAAAAAATAGAAATCTATGAGAAAAGAAAACAAGGAAGGAGCATATCTTCATTATCCAAAGAATATGCAATTCTCATAGGAAATGTAAAATATTTAATCAGACTCCTTGATAAACATGGGGAGAGTATATTAAGAAAAGACAAAAACAAATATTATCCCCCAGCACTTAAAGAAGAAATCATAAACAGAGTCTTACTCCAACATCACTCTGTTAAATCAACTGCGATTGAGTATGGGCTATCTTCAGATGGTACATTAATTAATTGGATTAAGTCGTATAAAGA
>NZ_QVFI01000028.1:0-13137 GCF_003433845.1 Absiella sp. AM09-50 | reverse complement strand
AGATGGTACATTAATTAATTGGATTAAGTCGTATAAAGAGAATGGATGTGTTATAGTAGAGAGGAAGAAAGGAAGATCTCCTACTATGACAAAGAAAAACATTGTGAACAAAGATTATAAAGATATGGCACCAGAGGAAAAGATTAAATTTCTCGAAGATAAAAATTTATATTTAGAAGCGGAGAATGAATACTTAAAAAAATTGAGAGCTGTAGTTCAGGCAAGGAAGAATCAACAACCGAAGAAAAAGTAAATGGTGTTTATGAATTACAGCGTAAATATCCTATTCGTATTCTTCTACAAATTTCAGGGCTGAAAAGAAGCACATATTATTATACTCTTTCTAAAACTAATAAAGATATGAAGAACGATGAAGTCATGAACGCTATTATAGGCATCTTCTATACGCATAAAGGACGCTATGGATACCGCAGAATCACGTTAGAATTAGCAAACAGAGGATTCAGAGTCAACCATAAAAAAGTGAAACGGCTGATGTCTGTGATGGGATTATATGGCATCACACCAAAAGCGAAATACAAATCCTATAAAGGAGATATGGACGGTACCGTAAAAAATCAGCTGCTTACAAAAGTTATCGATGAAGAAAGCCATAAGACTTATTATGAAAGAAATTTTGAAACAACAAGGTGTAATGAGAAGTGGTCAACAGATGTATCTGAATTTCATATAGCATCAGGTAAACTGTATCTATCACCGATCATCGATTTACACAACCGTGAAATCATATCCTACAGCATATCTAAAAGTCCTAATTTTAATCAAACGAAGAATATGCTTGATCAGGCATTCGACAAGCACCTAAACCTTAATGGATTGATTTTTCAATCTGACCAAGGCTGGCAATACCAGATGGAGCCTTATCATAGAATGCTTAAAGAGAAAGGAATTATTCAATCCATGTCACGTAAAGGCAACTGTTTAGATAACTCACCTATGGAAAACTTCTTTGGCAAAATGAAGAATGAAATGTTTTATGGACATGAATATGAATTCAAAACATTAGATGAATTAGAGATAGCCATGGAAGAATATATCCAGTATTATAATACACAAAGGATCACAACAAAATTAAAAGGATTAACTCCTGTGCAATACAGAACTCAATCCTTAGTAAGCTTGATTTAACTTATTTACTTTTTGTCCAAATAATTGGGTTCACTTCATTTTGGGAGCTTTATTTGATTTCTATTTGAAATTCATATGTTCTGTTTGATTGCTTTGCATATGCAGGATACACACCAGGTGTATGGGAATCAACTTTGGATAGATCAAGCTTTATATGATCTTTTCGTATCACACCTTTTAAATAAGTATGTGCATCTTTTGATATTTCAGTATCTTTAGGATATACAAAGACAGCTTGTTTAGGGGATAAGGCTTTACCATTCATTCCCATAATAATCATAATCATGAACAGCAGGCAACAAATAGTCAATGAACAACCTGCGATATGTTTCTTCATAACATCACTCTTTTCATATGTGAAATTATAACGCATTCTTTAGATATAGGCAAGTCAGGTTTTATGTTGTAAAAGTAATGAAATTTCAAAAAAAATTAAAAAAAGACTTGAAATTCTAAAAATCTTATAGTATTATATTGCCACAAAGAAATGCGGATGTAGTTCAATGGTAGAACTTCAGCCTTCCAAGCTGACTACGTGGGTTCGATTCCCATCATCCGCTCCATTGTGAAAAGATAAGCGACCTGGATGATGGGTTGCTTTTTTTGTGCAAATTTTTTGGAGTTTTAACCAAAAGCAGGAAGAAATCTTTCACTTCAATGTTTAGCATACAGATGTATTTCAATAGATTAATATTTCACTTGAAGATTGTGGGATTACGCTGAAATCATAAGAAAAAATGCATGGACAAACGCCATGCATTTTTTATTTGTGTGGAACAATATCAATGATACGATCAGCAAGTACGGAAAATGGCATGGTCTGCAGCCAAACTTTACCAGGCCCGGTTAATGTTGCCAGAAAGAAACCTTCTCCACTTAAGAATTTATTTTTTAATCCTTTTACGGTTGTGATATCAAAACTGACACTTTCATCGAATGCCGCAATATATCCCTGATCTACTTTGATTGTTTCACCAGGAGCAAGCTCTTTTTCTACGATATCGCCATCGATTTCCAAGAATGCAGTACCAGGTCCGCTGACTCTTTGAAGGATAAAGCCTTCACCACCGAAAAAGCCTGCGCCAAGTTTCTTACGAAAATGCATTTTTAACTGCACACTGTCTTCAGCCGCAAGGAATGCAGTCTTTTGTACGATTTTGCTTTCTTGCTCACGTAATGTCAAAGGAATGATTTTGCCAGGAAAACTTGAACCAAATGCGATTTCCGCATGATCACGAGGACTTGTATATGTCGTCATAAAGATAGATTCGCCACTCATTGCACGACCTAATCCTTTTAAAAGCCCTCCTCTTGTATTACTATCCATTTCAAAACCATCATCCATCCAGCACATACCACCGGATTCTGTATAAATCTTTTCACCTGCATCTACTTTACAGATGACAACGGGCAGCTGCCCACCTACGATTTCATAATGCATATGATCGCCTCCTTTATTTTTTCTATTATACTATAAAAAACAATCGTTGTGGGTATATTTAAAAAAATAATAAAAATAAATGTAAGGGCATAAAGAAGTATGGTAAAATCAATTTGAAAAGAGGCGGTTTGTTTATGAATATTGGAATCCTGGGACTTGGAAAAATATCAAAAAGAGTAGCAAATGGCATTATTCATGCCAAAGATGGTGTTTTATATGGTGTAGCATCAAGAAATATAGAAAAAGCAGAAGCTTTTCAAAAAGAATGCCATGCGATCAAAGCTTATGGAAGCTATGAGGATTTATGTCTTGATGATGCAATAGAGCTGATTTATATTTGTACACCTAATCATTTACATAAGGAGCATATCATGTTGTGTTTAAAGCATCATAAACATGTGATCTGTGAAAAACCGATGTTGACTAATCGTGAGGATTTAAAAGAATGCTTCGATTATGCAAAACAACAGCACTGTTTTTTGATGGAAGCACATAAAACATTATTTACTCCGTTAAACCAAAAACTGATTCAGATGGTAAGGGAGGGTGTGATTGGAAAGCTTTCTATGATTGATGCTAGATATTGCAGCTATTTAAATGTTCATGAAAAAGACCTCAGCTCATGGGTATTGCGTGGTGATGTTGGAGGCTGTTTATATGATATTGGTGTTTATCCGATTGCCTATGCGAATTATTTTGCGCAAAGCAAACTGAAACATCATGATATGATGATTCGCAGAAAAAAAGAGGGCTATATTTCACAGGCACAGGGAATGCTGATGTATGAAAATGGTGTGATGGCACATATCGTATGTAGTTGGGATGCTAGTATGGAAAATAAAGGCTTTTTATATGGTGATGAAGGATATATCGTTTGTGAGAACTTTTGGAAGAATACACGTGCATATCTTATCAAAAATGGAGAAAAGACAGAAATCAGTGTACAGATGGAAAGTGATTTTACCGGAGAAGTGGAACATGCCATTTCCTGTATTCATCAGGGATTGTTAGAAAGTCCTGTGTTGCCCTATGCTGGCAGTGATGAAATATTGAAGGTCATAGAAGAAAAACGGGAATGTGATTGATAAACTAAGTAAAAAAGTGTAAAATAAATTACAAATGAAAATGGAGGATGAAATAAATGAAAACCGAAACAAAATGTTTACATGCCGGTTATACACCAAAAAACGGAGAACCTAGAGTTTTACCGATTGTACAAAGCACGACATATGTATATGATTCTGCTGCAGAAGTAGCCGCAATCTTTGATGATCCTACGAAAGGACTATGTTATTCACGTTTTGGAAATCCAACCGTGATGGCAGTGGAAGAAAAAATCGCTGCATTAGAAGGCGGTGTTGGTGCAATGTGTACAACTTCCGGTCAGGCAGCAACGTTATTGTCAGTTTTAAATATATGTGAAGCAGGGGACAGTATCATCGCAACTCCACAAATCTATGGAGGCAGTATCAACCTTTTTTCAATCACTTTGAAAAAACTGGGTATTGAATGTATTTATATTGATACGTCCGCAAGTGATGAAGAAATTAAGGCAGCATTTAAGCCGAATACAAAACTGGTATTTGGGGAAACAATCGCAAATCCAGCTTTGGCTGTTTTTGATATTGAACGTTTTGCGAATATCGCACATGAAATGGGAGTACCATTGATCATAGATAACACATTTGCGACACCAATCTTATGCCGTCCATTTGAATGGGGCGCAGATATTGTCATTCATTCCACAAGTAAATATATGGATGGACACGCTGTACAGGTCGGCGGTGTCATCGTCGATGGTGGTAAATTCGACTGGACAAATGGAAAATTCCCTGGTCTTGTAGAACCAGATGAATCTTATCATGGCATTTCTTATACAGAAACTTATGGCAATATGGCATATATCATTAAAGCAAGAATGCAGTTGATGAGAGATTTTGGATGTTATCCAGCAGCACATTCTGCCTTCTTATTAAACCTTGGATTAGAAACACTTGCTGTACGTATGAAACAGTATTGTGATAACGCATTAACAGTTGCGAAATATCTGGAAAGCTGTGATAAGGTAGAAAAAGTTACTTATCCAGGTCTTGCTTCTGATGCCAATTATGCACTTGCACAGAAATATCTGACAGGCTGCAGTGGTGTAATTTCCTTTATTATCAAGGGTGGACGTCCTGCCGCAGCTGCTTTCATGGATCATTTAAAACTTGCCTCCAATGAAGTTCATGTCGCAGATATTCGTACATGTGTATTACATCCAGCAAGTGAAACACACCGCCAGTTAAGTGATGAACAGCTGGTGGCTGCTGGAATTGATGGAGGAATGATTCGTTTCTCAGTAGGATTAGAAAACGTAGATGATATCCTTGAGGATTTAAAACAGGCATTTGCACAGATTTAAGTTAAAAGAGGTGGAGCAGCTATGCCAATCAACATACCAAA
Organism: Absiella sp. AM09-50; assembly: GCF_003433845.1. Classification (NCBI taxonomy): domain Bacteria; kingdom Bacillati; phylum Bacillota; class Erysipelotrichia; order Erysipelotrichales; family Erysipelotrichaceae; genus Amedibacterium; species Absiella sp. AM09-50. Next base: position 8,102 of record NZ_QVFI01000028.1, on the reverse strand, counting down.
TGGATTGCCTGCAAAGGCGATTTTGGAAAGTGAAAAGATTTTTGCATTAGAAGAAGATGTCGCAACAAAACAGGATATTCGTCCTTTGAAAATCGTTATATTAAATCTAATGCCAAAGAAAATAGAAACAGAAACACAGATTTTACGTTTGATCAGTAAGTCGCCTTTACAGGTGGATATTGATTTTATGATGGTAAAAGGGCATGTATCCAAAAATACTAGCCAGGATCATCTGGTTAAGTTTTATGATACCTTTGATGAAATCAAAAAGCATAATTATGATGGCTTGATTATCACAGGTGCACCTGTGGAGCATCTGCCTTTTGAAGAGGTGGATTATTGGGAAGAGCTTTGTGAAATCATGGAATGGAGTAAAAAACATGTGTACTCTACCATTCACATCTGTTGGGGAGCACAGGCTGGTTTATATTATCATTATGGTATCCAGAAAAAATTGATGGATCACAAAGTGTTTGGCATATTTCCACAGGTTTTATGTGATGAATATAACTTCTTGACAAATGGATTTGATGAAATACATTTAACACCACATTCCCGTCATACTGCCATTGATGAAGAAGCATTGGCAAAAGTAAAGGGTTTAGAGGTTTTAAGTAAATCCAAACATACCGGCAGCAATATTATTGCGACACCCGATTTTCATCAGATCTTTATTTTAGGACATTTAGAATATGGGAAGGAAACTCTGGCACAAGAATATTTTCGTGATTTAAAGCAGGGAAAACCAATTCAGCTGCCTTATAATTACTTCCCAGAAGATGATCCTAACAATGAACCAGTATTCTCATGGAGAAGTCATGCGAATCTTTTATATCGCAACTGGTTGAATTATGTATATCAGATGACACCATTTGATTTAGAAAGTTTATAAATATGTAAAAATACAGGAGAAATTTCCTGTATTTTATTTTATAATAAAGGCAGAGGTGAATAAAATGGATGTTAGAGAAATGAAACATGGAGAAAAGGTATCGTTATTAGGATTTGGCTGTATGCGTTTTCCATTAAATATGGATGGCAGTATATGTGAGTGTGAAGCAGAGGCAATGTTAGATAAAGCGATTGCTCATGGTGTGAATTATATTGATACAGCATATCCTTATCACAATGGGGATAGTGAGCCATTTGTAGGAAGGGTATTAAAGAAATATGATCGAAGTAGTTTTTACTTAGCAACAAAACTGCCAATGTTTAAGATTGAAACATTAGACGATGCAAAGCGTATATTTGAAGAACAGCTACAGCGTTTAGATGTGGACAATGTTGATTTTTATTTATTACATGCGATGAATAAGGATACATGGGAAAAGGCAAAAGCATTGGGCGTATTAGAATATCTGGATGATCTGAAAGAAACTGGAAAGATTCGTAATTTGGGCTTTTCATTTCATGATGAATATGAAGTATTTAAAGAAATGATTGATGCACGGGACTGGGACTTCTGTCAGATTCAATATAACTATATTGACCGTAATGTTCAAGCTGGAGATCAAGGGTATGCGTTGTGTGCAAAAAAACAAATTCCTATGGTAATTATGGAGCCTGTAAAGGGAGGCAATTTAGCAGTGCTGCCTGAAGATATCGCAGAAATTTTAAAGAAGAAACGTCCAAATGACAGTATTTCTTCATGGGCACTTCGCTGGGTCGCAAGTCATAGCAATGTACGTGTTATTTTAAGTGGCATGTCTACCATGCAGCAGGTGGAAGATAATTTACATACCTTTGATCAGCTGGAGCAACTAAATGAGGAAGAGGAACAACTGATTGAAAAAGTTGCCAATATGATTCTGGAAAGAACAAAAAATGGCTGTACAGCTTGTAAATACTGTATGCCTTGTCCATTTGGTATTGATATTCCAGGTAATTTTAAAATATGGAATGAATATGCAAAATACAGCAATAAAGATGCCACCAAGAAAAAACTTGACGCAATGGCGAGGGAAGCACGTTTTGATCAATGTAAAAAATGCGGTCGTTGTGAAGGATTATGCCCTCAGCATATCGCTATTCGCGATGATTTAGAACAAATGAAGAAAGATTTAGCATTTTTTAAATAAAAATATTCCTCAATTTCTTTTTCTGCGGTATAATACAGAAGTATAAAGGAGATATGTGGGAATGGATAATATTCATAAAAATAAAATTTACATCAAGGATGTATATCGAAAAATCATACTTCTTGCGATGGGTGCACATATGCTTTATGCAGTCATTTGCGCGATCATTCACCAGATTCCTTTAACGTTTTACAATTTTGGCAGTGTATTGTTTTACATAGTTATGCTGCTTGTCATAAAAAAAGGATACTTCCGTTTAGCTGTCAGTATCGTGCATTTGGAGGTATCCATCTTCGTGGTAATTTCTACACTGTATCTAGGATGGAGTTCTGGTTATACATTGTTGTTGATTGCATTGACTTCATTAGTGTATTTCAGTCCTTTCAAGAATCGTGCAGTACCTTATGTGATCTCATTGTGTGAGGTGCTTTTGTTTTTTGTGTTGAAGCTGATTATGGATCAAAATATGTTTGGTGTATTAAATTTGTCCCATCAGAAGGTAATGCAGGGGATGTATCTTTTCAATGCATGTATTAGCTTTGGGATGATATTATATGGGGCGATTATCACAAAAATCAGTTCTCATATAATAGAAAAGAGTTTAAGTGATGAAAACGAAAGCTTATATGAGATTGCCAATTATGATCAGTTGACTGGTCTTTAGACCCGCTGGCACATGTATGATACGATAAAGTCGGAACATATCCATCCAACCTTTGTGGCTTTGGGAGATATAGATGATTTTAAATATATCAATGATCATTATGGACATATGTGCGGTGATTATGTATTGGTTTCGATTGCTACGATTATCAAAGATATATTATTTCAAAGTGTTGGTATCGTGCGATGGGGTGGAGAAGAAATCGTATTGTTGTTTGAGGATGAAGATGTGATGATGCCAAAAGCGATGCTGGAACAGATCCGGCAGAAAATTGAAGCATTTGATTTTAATTTTGATGATCAACATATTCAAGTGACCATGACTTTTGGATTAAGTGCAGTACTTGATGATGTAGATGATGCCATACAGAATGCAGATGAACATATGTATCAGGGAAAACGATCAGGTAAAAATCAAATTATTTCATAAAAAGGACACTTGTCCTTTTCTTTTTACGGTTTTTAGGTGTTCGCCTTATCATAAAGCCCTGCTTTCGATAAACTAATAATGGGAAGTGAAAAGAGTGACTTTATACGAGTGCAGGATGAAAGAAAAAGTCTTTGTGAAAAGTATTGTGGACTGTGAGATGAAACGACGTCTTTTGGATCTTGGCTTTGTGAATGGTACATTAGTGGAGCCTGTATTAGAAAGCCCAAGCAAAGGCATGCGTGCCTATTTGATCAAAGGATGTAAAATAGCATTGCGAAATAACGAAAGCAAATTGATTGAAGTGGTAAAGGGGGAAGAACATGCTCTTTGAGAAAATGCTTGCGGTAAATGATGAAATCAATGCGGCAGTATTAAAAGAACGACCAGGATATACCATTGCTTTGGTGGGAAATCCAAACGTAGGAAAAAGTACAGTATTTAATGCATTGACAGGAATGCATCAACATACAGGCAATTGGCCAGGGAAAACCGTAGAACTGGCACAGGGAAGCTTTAATGATCAGAATATGGTGCATCAGCTGATAGATCTGCCAGGAACATATTCCTTACTGGCGCATTCCAGTGAGGAAGAAGTGACAAGAGATTATATTTGTTTTGAAAAATGTGACATCTGTCTGGTGATCTGTGATGCGACATGTTTACAACGCAATATGCACCTTGTACTACAGACAATGGAAATCACACCCAATGTCATTATGGTAGTGAACCTGATGGATGAGGCGAAAAAGAAAAAAATCACCATCGATTTAGATAAGCTGCATGATCTGTTAGATATTGAAGTAGTGTCGATGAGTGCTAGAAGTGAGGAAGGTTTTGATGATTTAAAAAAAGCAATCAAGAAAGTTGGAGAAAGCCATTTACAAAACAAGCAGGTAATCACCTATACCAAAGAAATTGAAAACAGCATTGCACACCTGTGTGAAATCATGGATACCACAATGGATAATAAACGATTTCTCGCTATGAAATTATTAGAGCCAGAAGGAGAAAAAATACGATTTTATGAAGCAATCATCAATGCAAAACAGGTAAAACAATGCGTGCAAGAGGAAGTACAACGACTATCCGCATGTGGAATCTACCAGGTGTATGAAGATGAAATCGTGAAAAAGCTGCATCAGAAAGCAAAAGAAATCTGTGATGAAAGTATTATCTTTAACAATGCCGCTTATCTGGAAAAAGATGCAAGACTGGATCGTATCTTTACAGATAAAGTATGGGGATTTGTATGGATGATCGTATTGTTATCGGTAATATTCTGGATTACGATTTCCGGTGCCAATATGCCAAGTGATGTGTTAAGCGCGATGTTTACGCATTTGGAAGCATGGATGCATTCACTTTTTCAAGGCTGGGGGGTATATCCAGCTTTAGAAAATTTTGTGATTGATGGCATGGTGAAAACTGCAGGATGGGTCATCAGTGTCATGCTGCCGCCAATGGCAATCTTTTTTCCATTGTTTACGATATTAGAAGATTATGGATATCTTCCAAGAATTGCATTTAATCTGGATGGTTTATTTCAAAAAGCAAATGCATGTGGGAAACAGGCGTTAACAATCTGTATGGGATTTGGCTGTAATGCTGTTGGTGTTACCGGCGCAAGAATTATAGATTCTCAAAGAGAACGTTTGATTGCGATACTCACCAATGTTTTTATTCCTTGTAATGGACGTTTTCCAACGCTGATTGCTTTAATTACCATGTTTTTTGCGGGGGTATTGATTTCACCATGGAATGGTATTGTATCCACGCTGTTATTGACAGGAGTCATTGTATTTGGAATATTTCTGACTCTTGTGATATCCAAAATATTAAGTAAAACTTTGTTGAAGGGAGTCCCAAGCAGCTTTACATTAGAACTGCCACCATATCGAAGACCACAATTTGGCAAAGTAATCGTTCGTTCTATCTTTGATCGTACATTGTTTGTATTAGGCAGGGCCATTAGTGTTGCCCTACCAGCTGGTGCAATTATCTGGCTGCTTGCCAATATTACAATTTCAGATGTAACATTATTAACGATGATTTCTGATTTTCTGGATCCATTTGGACGCATAATGGGCTTGGATGGCGTGATTCTATTAGCATTTATCTTAGGCTTTCCAGCGAATGAAATCGTCGTTCCTATCATCATTATGGCATATATGGCAAGTGGATCCATGAATAATATCGCAGATTTAAGCGTATTAAAAACTTTGTTTGTCGATCATGGCTGGACATGGATCACAGCAATTTGTACCATGATGTTTTGCCTGGTGCACTTTCCATGTGCTACCACTTTGCTTACTATCAAAAAAGAAACACAAAGCAGAAAATGGACAATGTTGTCCTTTCTGATTCCAACTGTATGTGGCATCGTTTTATGTATCATAACCAATTTCATTCTTCATTTATTTTAGGCTATCCAAAGATAGCCTTTTTTGAAATTTCTTCCAGTTGCTGTATCTGCATCGACAAAAGGGTTCTATATCATGTATAATGAAGCATATTTTCAATGCTTTTATGGTTGAAAATATCAATGAAGAAAGGATGATGCATCATGGAATATATCAAATTGCTAGGAATCGTGATCGTGATTCTGGGATTTGCGTTAAAATTAAATTCCATTTTGATTATTATAAGTGCATGTGTAGTGACAGCCTTTGTATCCGGCATGGATATGATGACCTTTTTAGAAACACTGGGAAACAGTTTTGTGTCCAATCGAAGTATGTGTACCTTTATCATCGTTATGCTGGTGACAGGAACCCTGGAACGAAGTGGCTTAAAACAAGCCGCAAGTGCATTGATGGGAAAAATGAAGAATGCCTCAGCTGGCATTGTATTAGGGGTCTATGGCGTACTTCGTATGTTGTTTGCGGCATTTAATGTAGAATTTGGCGGTGTCGCAGGCTTTGTACGTCCGATTGTCTTGCCAATGGCACATGCGGCAGCAGAAAAGGAAAATAAAAAAATATCAGAAAAACATATGGAAGAATTAAAAGGCATGTCTGCCGGTATGGAAAACATCGCCATGTTCTTTGGACAGGTGTTGTTTGTAGGAGGCAGTGGCATGCTGCTGGTACAAGGAACATATAAAGATTTAGGATATGATGTAGCTCTGGCAGATTTAGCCAAAACACAGATTCCAGTTGCCATCATGGCGTTAATCGTGAGTATTACATACTATATGATAAAAAATAAAAAAATAGAAAAGCAGGAACACAGAAAGGATGAAGTTTCATGAATATCATTGAATTCTTTCTCAGCCAGGAAGTTACATTAAGCAGTAAACTGTTAGAAATTTTATATATCTGTATCGGGATGATTGCATGTTATAGTGCTTATCGTAATGCTTTTGATAAAAGCAATCCTCATCGCTATGGTACGGCCTTTTTCTGGGGAATGCTGGGTATTTTATTCATGATGGGGAAATGGCTTCCATCTTCTGTAACCGGAGTGTTTGTAATGCTGCTTGTGATTCCGGTCATCACAGGGAAAACAGCAAAAGGAAAGCTGGATAAGCCAACCCAGGAGGAAATGCAGCAGGGATTTCAAAAAATCGGTATGAAAATATTTATCCCAGCATTATGTATTGGATTGACAGCATTGTGTTTTGCGTTATTTACAGATATCAGCTCAATTGCAGGTGTAGGCGTTGGGGTAGGGATTGCTATCATCATCCTCATGCTTATGTCGAAAGAAAATCGCAGCACAATATTTTTAAAAGATGCACGAAGAATGTTAGATACTGTTGGTCCTATGTCCTTGCTTCCTATACTATTGGCAACCTTGGGTGCTGTATTCACCGCTGCCGGTGTAGGGGAAGTCATCAGTTCTATGGTTTCTCATATCATACCTTCAGGAAACCTTGTGATTGGCATCTTGGTTTATGCAATTGGCATGGCTTTATTTACGATGGTGATGGGAAATGCCTTTGCGGCTATTACAGTCATGAGCGTAGGAATAGGGGCACCATTTGTATTAGCATTAGGCGCAGATCCAACAATTGTAGGAAGTCTTGCGCTAACCTGTGGTTTTTGTGGTACACTAATAACACCGATGGCCGCAAACTTCAATATGGTACCTGTCGCTATTTTAGAAATGAAAGACAAATATGGCGTGATAAAAAAACAGATATTGGTCGCAGTCATCTTATTAATCTTTCAGATCATCTATATGATCATGATGAGCTGAGTAACAAGGAGGAACTTATGAACGTTTTAATTACCGGATTTGATCCATTTGGTGGAGAGTCCATCAATCCTGCTTATGAAGCAGTAAAAAGACTGCCTGATCACATACAGACAGCCAATATTATAAAATTAGAAATACCAACAGTATTTGAAGAATGTACAAAGCTATTGGATGAAGCCATTCAAAAAAATCATCCTGATCTTGTCATCTGTGTAGGACAGGCAGGTGGCAGGGTAAACATTACCCCTGAATTTGTTGGAATCAATTACATGGATGCCAGAATTCCTGATAACAAAGGAAATCAGCCATTACAATCCAAAATAAAAGAAGATGGACCAGATGCTTACTTTACAAAATTGCCTGTCAAAGCAATATGTGAAGAATTAAAGTCTTCAGGCATTCCAGCTGTTATATCTTACTCTGCGGGAACTTATGTATGTAATTATGTCATGTATTCACTATTGTATATGATTGATAGAAAATATCCTCATATCAGGGGAGGGTTTATCCATGTGCCTTATGATACATCCCAGGCAGCAAAGCTTTCTTCATCTACAGCGAGCATGCCAATTGATATGATATCTCTTGGCCTTGAAAAAACCATAAAAGCATGTATTGAACATAGCGAGGATATCCTAATACCAGGAGGAACAACACATTAAAAAAAGCTGCACTTTATTGATACGATTCTCAAAAGTAGACAGTACAAATAATTAAAACGTACTGAATAC
>NZ_QVFI01000027.1:3657-54052 GCF_003433845.1 Absiella sp. AM09-50 | reverse complement strand
TCACTAGATATCACTTTTCATTGTTGTCAATACCCTTAACTTATTGGCATTGATGATTAACTTAACTTCTTTTCTTTTCATATTACGCAATATTTCAAATTTAATAAATTCCCTCATTGCTTACCCTCCATTAGCTTCTGCAGTTTACTTAAAGTGATAACAGATGCTTTTTTTGATTCTACCATTTTGGATATTAGTAATTACTCATTTTTATGGTTATACAGTAATATCTTTCCTTTTTAAGGATCTTATACTTATTTCTATGAACACAAATGACACGGCTAATCCTATTATAATACTTTGTATTGTTCCATGATACTGGATGATATCTTTATTGAATGGATAACAAAGTGGAATATATGGATATAACCAGCGATAATCTAATATTTGTTGAAAGACAATTACCATCATATAACATGATAATATAGTAACTAACGTTACAGAAGAAGAGAAAGTCCAAGATGATATGAAGATTGTTATTGCAGATAATGACATCAGTGCCATAACAAATATAGCTAACATAAGAAATACAGCTTGATAGAAAGGATAAATTTCTGGATAAACGGCATATGGATAAATAATGTTTCCAAATCCAAATTTAATGCCGGATATGAAAAAGACACTACTAATCATTGCAATATATGCTATGATTAATAAACCAATAAAAATAGTTTTAGAAATTAGGATAGTTGAACGTGAATAATTTGAAGTATATAGTGATTTATAGCTACTATTTTCAAATTCTATTGCTACTATGTCAAAAACTAATAAGAGAAATGGAAAAGCTATGAATAGTCCAACATAATCAGAAAATAAAAGATTAAATAGATTTAATGAATTACATGAATATGGACTATTCATTATTTCTATATGATTATCCACAATGTATTGGTCTTTCTGTATTTGCTCTTTTATCGTCCTGATTGTTAATCTATTAATTGGATCTAAATCATAATTTTTCTTTCTTCCATCTAAAACCAGATGATACCATTCGATTTGTTCCTTAACAAACTCTTCATTTTTGTAGTCTTTTTTCATGTATCCTGATGATAAAATCAGAGAGGATGTAGATAGATTATCCCAAAATTTTTTTTGTTGTTTAAACTCTTCTTTTTTCGTTCCTTCCTCCATATATTTCATTGAAGTTTCTATATTCTTAACCATTTTGGAAGAATATACACTTGCATTTGTCATTTCAGTGTACATTTTATTTGGGTATTGCTGATCTTGGTAATCATTATATGCAATGAACATACCGAGAAATAGTAAAGTAGCAAGCACCACAACAATATTTTTTTTGTTATAAATAAACTTTTTTAATTCATATTTAAATAGCTGCGTCATTTTGTTACCTCATAGATTTTGGAATATTCATCTTCTAAATCATCCTCTATTTTTATCACATCCAAAATATTCAGTTTTTGTAAAACCAAATTTTGAATTAATTGAGATAATTCTTTTTCATCCTTAATCGTAAATTGATAGGATAGATTATCAATTGCCATACACTCATAATCATTATTATAATTTGTTAATGCCTTATCTAATTTGATAATATATTTGGTTGTCGTAGAATTTTTCTCCACTTCATTTATTTTTCCATGGTCTAAATAGATAATTCTATCCGCGATTTTCTCAATCTCATTTAATTGGTGTGAGGATATTAAAAGCGCCATGTTATATTTATTCACCATATTTCTTAATTCTTCTCTCAACTCAAATATACCTGTTGGATCCAAACCATTCATTGGTTCATCTAGCATAAGAAAATTTGGTTCGCTTAACAAAGCAATAGCTAAGGCTAAACGCTGCTTCATTCCTAATGAATATGCTGACACTTTTTTGTTTATATGTTTTCCTAATCTACTATAATCAATCATTTCTTGTAATCTTTGTTTAGATACATCATGCAGGCTGGCAAATAATTTTATATTTTGTAAACCGGTCATAGTCAGAAAAAGGCCAGGTCCTTCGATCAATGAGGCTTGCTTTTTCAGAGCGTTTTTTCTATCTTTCACTAAATCATATCCACATATATTAATGGAGCCGGCATCAATATTAATCAGATTACACATACATTTCATCAAAGTACTTTTACCAGCACCGTTAGGCCCTATGAAGCCAACAATCTCGCCTTTATATATTTCAAAAGAAATATCATCTAAAACAAGTTGTTTTCCATAAGATTTAGACAAATTTTTTACTGTAACAATTTTTTCCATAATTTTCTCCTCATATAATTTCTCTAAAATAACACTTGAAATTCTCCTATGCTAGTAAAACTATAATCTGTATATCTTCCTTTGTCATTTTAATTCCTAATTTTTCATAAATTGGGATAAGTCCTGCTTCTGTAAAACTGCATGTAATAGTTCTGGCAGTTTTTCTGGTGCACAGGCGAAACATGGGATGCCAAGATTGGCAATTTTTTGCGCCATATCTTGACTATAGTATGGTTTTCCACCATCCTGAATGGCCAGTAAACATACAACCAGAACACCAGAGTCTTTTATATCCTGCAGACGATGTAATAATCCTGCATGATTGCCACCTTCTTCAAGATCGGAAATTAAGAAGAAAATCGTCTTATCTGGTTCTTCGATCAGCTGTTCACAATACTTCACGGATTTATGAATATCAGTACCACCACCTAATTGAAAGCCATATAATAAATCAACTGGATCATTACATAAGTCACTGAGATCCATAATGGTTGTATCAAAGGCAACAACGTTTGTTTTTACAGCATTCATACTCGCAAGAATACAGGCAGTCACAGAAGAATACATGATTGAACTGGACATAGAACCACTTTGGTCAATATCCAGAATAACATGCCAGTGATTGCTTTTTTGTTTACGATCAAAGAAGTAGACACGTTCAGGGATAATGGTTTGTAGATCACTGGAATAGTGTTTTAGGTTCTTTCGTATTGTATAGGGAAAGTCGATGGCAGCAGCACTTGGTAAAGGAGAATGCTCTTTTTTCTGAAGGGCTGCGTGTACACTGCGTTTTAAGTCTGAGGAGATCTGATTGTTTATGATATCCACAATTTTCTGGATATATGCTCTTGCCTGATCTTTGGATTTGGATGGAATCATATCTTTTAGTGTTAACAGCATACTTGCCATTTCGATATCCGGCTCTAATTGTTCAAGCAATTCTGGTTCCATTAATAATTGTTTCCAGCCTTTACGTTCAATGGCATCCTGTTGGATAACTTTCACAAGCTCTGGATCAAAGAGGGTACGGACATCCTTCATCCATTTTGTGATGTGCGGACTGCTGGCACCTTTTCCAGCACCACCCATTTGATTTTGGCTTCCTTCTCCACCATAGATTGCCGCAAGTGCTGTATCCATCATAATATCACGATCAGTTAAAGAAAAGCCTTCCTGCATACTTTCAAAATCTTGCTGGGTATCTTCGCCAAGAATCATTCTCCAGCGGGTTAGTTCTTTATTTTGTTCCATTAGAAATCACCAAAATCAAAATCTTCTAATTCATTTAAAAGATCTTGTTCCTCTTTCTTTAATTCTGTATTTAATATTTCCGCAACACTGTCCTGGTCAAGATGCCATAAGCTTCCCAGGTTTTGCGCAATTTCATGTTTTTCTTTGGCACTATACATGCTGAAAGCTCTTCTTAAATACAACAAAGCACGTAAAAAATCATCATCCTCTAGTTCTTGGATGTAATCATCTAATTGCTTCCAGATGAAAGAACGGGCAATGAGCGCATAGTGGTTTTTCATCATAAAGCCTTCAAACCAGTTCGCTGCGATATCCACAGGTACACCATGGGATACATGATAAATCACAATACGCTGGAATTCATCTTCTTTTAGTAGGCCACGTTCTAAAAGGATAGCCGTCGCATAGCCACTGAGCAGTTGATTGATATCATCACGAAGGGATAATTCATTTAATACCTGAATCCATTCCTCTTCCATGTAGTGATCATGCTGGATAGATAAATCATTGATGGTTTTTAAACCTTCCATGATACTATGTGATACTTTATCATCACATTGACAGCTGCTTACACATAATAAAATGGCACGATAGAATAATTGATGAAATAATGGCTCTATGGCATCATTTTCCATACGGCGTAAGGTATGAAAACGCATGATATAACTTAATCGTTTTGCGGTTTTTACAATATCTTCAAAGGATGAGGAATCTATCGCAAGTTTTTGTATTGCTTCTAAGGCATGTGACATACTGTCATTAAGGCCGCACAGAAATGCTTCTTCCATTAAAGTAGCGCATGCATTCATATTGGTGGCATCTGCCAGCTTTTGTTTGATGGAAAACTGAGCCGCATAGGCGACACTTTCTCCATACAAAGAATTTTCAATCAATGTAATTTCTGCTTCACTACTCCATTTTAATTCCCAGATTTCCTTCCAGTCAGCGGACTGCTGGGTATTTGGCTGCAGCACACAAAATGGAATGTTTAGAAAGCGCAATTGATGTAAGAAACAGGAACGGCGTAAATCTAAAAAGGCAGATGCTTCTGATTTGACGCTTGTATTTTCACGTAAGTCTAATGCTAATGTATTGGCATTCATGGTATTGAAACGCTCCAGTTTCAAAGTTTTTAACTGTGTATAAAAATCATTTTGTATGGCTGTCTTTGACATACCTTTGGGAAGATAACCCATCGTGGTGCCAATCTCACATGCCATAAAGGCTTCCATAAGTTCAGCCTGATTTCCATATCCCATGCAGGTAATCGCCGCATCTTTTAAATCTTGAAGGGAAGGAATCTGTTCCTGATGCATAGCTGATAAGCTTTGGGCTAATTGTAAAGCTTCAATAACTTGTGCTGTAGAACAGTTAAATCCATGTTCCCTTTGATACAGGGAAAGCTTGGATAAATAAGCATAGGCACATTGCTCCATGTGTCCATCTTTCGCATAATCCCATAATAATTCATAATACGCAGGGGCTTTATTACCGGCACCATATCCAGATAAGGATGATAATCGAAAGTAAGAATAGGGCATCAGTGTGATATTAGAGATATCTTTTTGTAGTTTTTCATATTGTGCATCTGGTAATACTTTTGCCTCCATGATTCCTTCTATATGAAAAGCTCCACACACCACAACAATATCATCTTCATGGATTCCCTGTTTGATCAGCTTTTGGATGGTTGTGTTCATGTATGATTCACGTAATAAAGTAAATTCATCCGCAGGTTTTATTTCACGTAAATTATGTGCGAAAAATGTAACGGCTTTTTGGAAAGCATCACTGTTAGTTTCATGTTCAAAGATACGTTCCCATTGATCATTGGCATCCATATCCAAATCAATTTCATAATCCTGCCTTGTGTCATCTTTTGTATCGAGTGAAAGAAATGCAGATGTTGGAAGATCCATAAAAGCACAAGGTATATTGTGGGCTTTTGCCCATTTCATGGCGACGTATTCAGGGGAATATTTCGCATATGGATATAGAATAGAATGAATCGGAGAGCTTGTTGTATATGCCATAATCGCAAATGGCGGTTGTAATTGATCCTGTGTGATATCCTCTATCATATCGTTACAGTCACTTGGTCCTTCTATCAAGATATATGCAGGATGCTTCTGTTCAAGATATGCACATAAATGAAGGGAGGACGCAGGTGATAAATGTCGTATACCAAAGATATGCGCCATTATTTATTTAACTCCATACATGCATGATAGAGTTCATAATAGGATATTCCTTTTTTCTTTAATATATTTTCCAGGTATTCTTTCCATGCTAGGGCATCTTTGGATTCATCCTTGACGATAGCACCCTGAAGTCCTGCGGCAACATCTTGTGCGCGTATTTTCCCATCACCAAAGCTTGCGGCAAGTGCCATACTGTTTGCTAAAAGTGAAATTGCTTCTGCGGCAGACAGTACACCGGAGGTTGTTTTTACTTTATGCTTTCCATCTAAAGTAGTACCATTTCTAAGTTCACGAAAGATTGTAACAACACGTTCAATGATATCCTGATCAGGTACTTTTGCCATAAGACCTAACGATTCAGATAATTGAGAAACACGCTGTTCAACGATTTCCATTTCTGTTTTTAAATCTTTTGGCGCTGGTAAGACAACGATATTAAAACGACGTTTTAATGCAGCGGACATCTCATTAACACCTTTATCTCTAGTATTGGCAGTGGCAATTACGGAGAATCCTTTTTTTGCTGGGATTTCCATATTTAATTCCGGGATAGATACACGTTTTTCAGATAAGATTGAGATTAATGCATCTTGTACCTCACTGGCACAACGGCTGATTTCTTCAAAACGCACAATACTACCAGTTTCCATTGCATGTAATAAAGGACTTTTTACTAATGCTTCCTCACTTGGACCTTTCGCAATTAACATGGCATAGTTCCATGAATAACGGATAGCTTCCTCACTGGTACCAGCAGTACCCTGAATAACTTTGGTAGAATCACCATTGATGGCAGCACATAAATGTTCACTCAGCCATGATTTGGCAGTACCAGGTTCTCCAATCAACAATAAAGCACGATCAGTGACCAGAGTCGCAATCGCAATTTCTACTAAGCGATCATTACCAATATATTTTGGCGTGATTTTCATACCACCGCTTTTTCCACCACATATATACGTGAATACAGAACGTGGTGACATCTTCCATCCTTGTGGAATAGGGTATTTTTCATTGGCGATTAAAGTATCTAATTCTAATTGGTAAAGCATCTCTGCGCTCAGGCGTTGAAATTCTTGTTTATCCATGGATTAATATTCCTCACTTTCTTCAATACCGTGAATGGCACTTTCGATATAATAATACTCCCGGTTGTTTGCATTTTTACTTTTCAAATGGGATAACAGGGCGTGAAATACATGAAAAGCCTCTTCTTCTGTACAGAAACTTTCTGTAATGGCTACAATTTCATATTGATTGCATTTCGCACCTTTTAGATATGTGGTAAGATCATTGGCGATAGGAAGACCATATAATTTTTTGATATAAATATGGCAGATGGTATGCTTGTTTTTTTCAAAGTATGGAAGTATGATATCTTTTAATTCCATATCATCAAGATTTGCGAGCTGAACCATAATGCGGCTGCATAAAGGCAGTTCACGACCATAAACGATTTCTTCATTCTTCTTGAAAATACCTTTTGTGACAGTCTTTTTATCCAATAATAACTCTATCCAGCGCATATCTAAGGTATCACCTAATAGAATTTCTATCGTATCCTGTTTTAAGGCATCACTTAAAAGCTTTACTTTAAATACATATTGTTTTTTATCCTCATCATACACAACATACTTCCATATATCTGCATATAATTCTCTTGCTTTTTTGACATCGATGCATTGTGTCAGACGATCATAAGCGTGTGCATAATCTTCTAAGAATAACATACGTGCATATACAGGTGTGGCAATGAGTGGATATTGTTTATATAAGGCTTCAATCATAGAAATGATATCTTCACTTCGATATTTCAGATAGGTGTGAAATAAAGTTTCCATAACATATTCTGATATTTTTAATGGTGTCACAATCGGGTGCATAAAGTTGATTGGGTGAATATTTTCAAAGTTACGGGTGATTTTGTAAAGATGTTTATGCGAATCTCTGATTTCCCATAATGGCTGGTCATGATCCATAATCCAGGTAAGCAGGTCCATGATGGTATCCCCAGTTTTGTAGGCCAGAAGGGAAAGCAACTCTTCTAATGCATCCTCTTCATCATATGTAGTGAGTTGTGGATTCTTCATGAGAAATTCCAGCTGCTCTTTTACAGTTATACACAGGCTTTGTATGATTTCTTCATGATTAGAATATAAAGCATAGTTTAAGAATTTCTTGTTTTTCTTGGTTTTTGTGAGTAGATATTCATCTACTGCATCATCACGAATACGGCTAAGAGCATGTAATGCAGCTTCTTTTAATTTACCTTTTTCACTATCTGCGATATGCATCAGATAATCACGATTGTTATCATCACAAGATAAGCCCATGACGATTTCTTTTTGAATGGCAGGCTGTGCCAATGGATACATTTTTAAATAGAATGCATTCTCTTCTTTTCCGCCAAGCTGTACGATTAATTTGATTCTTCTCAACATTTCTTTTTTACCAGCTGGGTCGAATCCATCTTTCAATAGTGGGACAATTTTCTTTCCACAATATTTTAAAATTTCTTCATTTAAATCCGCAAGCTCAGCATAGGTATCACCTAAGTCTTGAATCACATAGGGAAGTAAACGATAGTCCTGAAATAATTCAGGATGACGAATCCATGTAGAATGCACAATATCATAACGACCGCTCCCGGTTGTGGATAATGCCTGAATCAATGGTTTTAATTGTGAATATTTGATATTGGTATAAGCTTTTTCCGTAAGGATAGAAATGCTTTGGGTTTCTTCTTCATATTTCCAGTCTGCCTGTGTGATCAACAAGGCATCCAAGAAGGCCAGGGCTTCTAAAATGTTGGATTCTAAATGTTCCTGATCTTCAAAGATGGCTTTGCATAAAGCAGACAGTTTTTGAAAGACAGGTGATTTTGCGGCCAGTGTATCTACCTTTTGTAAGATGGTGGAAAGTCGCTCATCACTTAATAATATATTACTACCAGCAATTAATCCAGTTTGTAAACGGGTTTGTAATTCTAATAAAATTTGTTTCAACATGCTTGTCCACCTCCTAATACAATAGGCGAACGATATGTTCGCTGCTGATGATACTCATTGGTTTTGCCAATAGCTGATGTGTTTTATGATCATAGGAAAAAATCACAAGAGCACATTGATGATGAAGCAGACCTTCTTTAGGAAGGCTGGTAAAAGCATGTAAAGAACTGCCCTTCATAGAGGATAACGTCAACATATTGCCACTCGCATCTACCATCACAAAATCATCTTTATGCTGGCGGATTTCCTCATAGCGAATTACCATGGCAAGTTCTTTATGAGCAAGCGGATTTTTTAGTTGATTTTTCACTTCTTTCATGACTTGTTCATAATCATTTTTTGCGATATTCATGATATTGAGATAGTCCTGTGGTTGTATCTGTTCTGTGGTAAAGGCTTCATCATAACGAATCCGGCGGTTACCGCTTTGTGGATATAAATATAAGGTTGGCGCAATTACTTTTTCTAAGAAGCTATCCTCTTCTTTGATATATTTTGCGGCTTTTTTAGGGCGGATATTGATAGTTTTATGAAGCTCTTGTAAAGGATGCACATACCAAAAGCCTTCTTCCACAAACTCTTGTAAAGCTTCATTGTATTCAGCACGAAAACCAAGTTGAATCAGTTCTTGGTTTTCCACATAAAAACCCTGTTCTTTCAATTCATTCAAATTCCATACATGGCCAATCAATTCTTCCATAATTTTATCATCCTGTGTAATTTCTTCTTCATTGATTTTCTTATTTAAATAGGATTTCGCTTTCTTTACAATTTGATGTAATTGTACCAGTTGGGCGATGACACCATCATATATAGCATTTTGCTGCTGGGCACAGTGGGC
Source organism: Absiella sp. AM09-50 (assembly GCF_003433845.1). NCBI lineage: Bacteria > Bacillati > Bacillota > Erysipelotrichia > Erysipelotrichales > Erysipelotrichaceae > Amedibacterium > Absiella sp. AM09-50. The sequence goes on along the minus strand of NZ_QVFI01000027.1, from coordinate 44,529 downwards.
TTCATAAATCAACATGAGAATCTGGCGCTGTATACCTGGCAGATAATAATCATTCATTTGTTTTGCGATGGCTTCATAATCTTTTAAATTGCTGTTGGTAAATGCCGCAATTCCCATTCTTGTGATATCCTGCAGCATGGTTTCACACATTACAAGACCCTCCAGCTGCTTGTTCCAGCGTTTTTTATTCGCTGTTTTATTTACTTTTTTTGGTTTCGCTGCTTTGTTTTCTTCTTCATCCTTTGGCTGATTACGTTTATTCAAACGTTCTCTTTTCTTTATGATATCCTCAGGTATTTCACATATCTCAAAATCTTTACTTTTCATGATAGCGTATAAAAGACCGATACTGTGTTTACATGGAAACTGTCGGCTAGGGCAGTTACAGCGAAAAACAGGATGTGAGGCATCCTGAAAATCCGCAGATGTTATGTAGTTTTTACTACCGCTGCCACTGCATTCTCCCATATAAAATGTATCATCCTGACTATGATACAGCTTTATAAACTTTCCGCTTTGATAGATAGCTTTACCATTCTTTAAGGCACTCGCATTGACTGCCTGTTCCTCTATCCAGCTTTCTTTTAAATCCATTGATTTCCCTCCTGTCATGTTCTTTCTTCTATTTTATCATAGATGATAGATGAATTGGGTAAGGGAGTAGGAAATAATACTAGTTTTATAATTATGAATATATTCAAATGAAAAAAGATATTTTTTTGCTGTCTTTATGCTTTTACTGTTGTAAATAGTAACCTTGATCATTTACTGGATGATAGAAAATAAGATTATGGATATTTTATTCTGATAATGGATCTGCATATAATTTTATAAAACTATGCAGTAAAACCATAAATTTGACTGTTTTTCTGCATATAGCTACAAAAAACTATGCAGAAAGAAAAAGATATCCTTAAGAAAGATATCTTTAGAAAAATAGATGTTCAATCAAAATTTTAGTACCAATACCAATTAAGATGATACCACCAAGAATGCCTGCATACTTTTCAAGAACACCACCTAATCGATTGCCGATCACAACAGCGATAATACTTAATACAAAAGTGGTAATACCGATAATGGAAGCTGCCATCCAGATGTTTACCTGAAGAAATGCAAAGCTAATGCCTACGGCTAGAGCATCTATAGATGTCGCAATTGCTAATACGATAATCGTAGATAACGTTAAGGAACTATCAACATCCTCTTCTCCTTTAACGGCTTCTCTTATCATATTTAATCCGATGACTGCCAATAAACCAAATGCAATCCAATGATCGACACTTGAAATTAATTCTTGAAAATAACTTCCTACCCACCATCCGATTACGGGCATACCAGCCTGAAATAAACCAAAGAAGAATCCAAGGATGATCGCATATTTCCAAACTTCCTGTTTCTTCATTGTCATACCTTTTGCGATACTTACCGCAAAGGCATCCATACTCAATCCAATACCAATCATAAAAATTGAAATTACACTCATATCGTTTTCCTCCAAAAATAAAACGAGACTCAACGTGAAAAATCCACGCATAAGTCTCGTTATTTACTGTTTAAGCCAGATTCACTATGAATCATTATGTTGACTTAACAACTCTTTTGAGCTAACTACTCCCTTAGGCTTGTCTATCATAACAAATAAAATAATAAATTTCAACACTAATCTAAAAAAACACCTGCTTTTACACAGGTGTCTTGCTATTTAACTTCTTTAAACTCAGAGAAATCTGGGAATGTCAATGCTTTTCCTTTATTGATATCGTTGAATTCAATCGTAATTTTTCCACTGATTGGTTCATCTTTTCCACTAGCATTTTTTTGTGTACCTTCAAAATCAATGACAGCTTTTGTGATAAAATCATCCTGACGTGTTGCTGTTAGATTAAATTTAGAAATTGTACTGTCTTTTACATTTGCTGTAGCTGCAATTTCGCTGCTTTCTGCTTTTTTTGCGATATTATTTACTTTATCAGCATCTAATTCTAATACTAAAGAATCACCTTTTAATTCAGCTTTCTTCAAATAAGGCTTGATTTCATCTTTCTTTAAATTGAACTTTTCAAACTTTGTTTCTTCCTGTTCAATTTCTGTTGCAGGACCTTTGCCTTTCATACCCATCATATCATAATAAACAACGTTATCTTTCATATACAGCTTCATGAAACCATCCATTTTTTGTCCTTGTGATTCCATGTCCACAACAGCTGTAAATGAAGGTTTAGCAGTATCTGCCAAATAACCGCCAGAGATTTTTAAAGTTGCAGTTTCATCTCCACTTTTTGCATCCATTCCCATGGAATACGTTGCAGTTTTCATTTCCACAATTTTGTTTAAGGATGTTTCTAATGCATCTAATGCTTTATCCTGTACTTTACTGCCACTGCATGCTGCCATAGAAAATAATAATCCGGCACTACATATTAAGGTTAATAATTTTTTCATAAATGTCTCCTTTTCATTCCTTTGTGATTTTACTATATCATAAACTTTCGCATATGAACATGATTTTTTTAAAAATTAGATTTTTATATTTTACAAATATGTTATTGTACGAATTAAGATATCCATTTCCAAATAGGAAAGCTGAAAAAGCATTTGCAAAAATAATTCGTTTCTTGTACACTAATGCTAGAAAGGTGGTAATAATCATGTTTCGTATAGGACAATCCACGGATATACATCAATTGGTAGAAGGAAGAAAACTTATCATCGGGGGTGTGGAAATTCCACATACCAAAGGTTTATTAGGGCATTCTGATGCGGATGTGCTAACACATGCAATCGCAGAAAGTATTTTGGGAGCTTTAGCATTGGGAGATTTAGGAAAACATTTTCCTGATACAGATCCTGCATATAAAGATATGGATAGTATCTGGATGCTTGGCAAAGTGTATGATATGATGACAGAAAAAGGGTATCGTATCAATAATCTTGATGCACTTGTTATGATTGAACGACCAAAGATGGCACCCCATATTGAAGCTATGCGCAAGAATATTGCGAATGCTTTACATTGTGATCTGGAGGCAGTATCTATCAAGGCAACTCGTGGAGAAAAGATGGGTTTTGTAGGTAGAGAAGAAGGCGTGCAGGCACAATGTGTAACCCTTTTAACAAGTATTTAGCTAGTAGGACTGTTGTTTATGATCAAAAGTTACAACCTCTACATAACTAAACAATCAGTAAAGTATATATTCCATTAATGGAACAAATATCAGATACCTATGGAAATTAAGATTCTTTCATAGGTCTTTTTATTACACCACTTTATAAAAAAATCAGTATAGCCAAAAATGGGTATACTGATAACAAAAGATATAAGACATGATTCATCATTTACATGTATAAATGTAAAAACTATTTGTTTTCATGTTTGCTAAATAATCCTCCATTGTACTTAAATGAAAAATAGATTAGCAGTATTACACCAATTATTACAAATCCTAATCCAATTTTATCACCTAAATTTTCGTTCACTGACATATTTACTAAGGGCATAGATAGCACACCTACTGCTACAACAAAAATAGAGAAACCTGTAGCTTTTTCATATGCTTTTATATCTTCCTTAAGTACATTAGCATAATGATACTTGTGGATTAAATCAATTTTTCCTTTAAATGCTATCAAATATGCCACAAAAACTAAAGCGATTCCTACTATTATAGCAATTATATTTTTTTCCATTTTTTCTCCTTGAGTAGTTTTTATAAAGGATTTTCGCCTTTATATTTACCTGAAGTATATCACTTTCTAATTACATTTTAAAGTAGATTTGTTTTCAATTTTAATATTCTATAATTATAATATCTTAGATATTTAGATAAATATATATATCAATATAGCATATATTTTGTTTACTATGTAATGACTATATGTATGTTGTGCTTCCAGTATAACGGATAATGTCGTATTCAGCAGCATATTTTCCATTTTTTTATACTTTAGGTGTACAAGCAAAGAAGCTATCCTTTAATTTTTCATGAAACAAACAAAAGATGAAATGTAAATGATATAATGGAATAGAGGATGGTTATTATGAAAAAGAAAATAAAAATCACAATAGGCTGTATCATCACATTACTTGCCATTATCATTATCATATATTCCTTAAGCCTAATGAATGGGAAACGATATCAAAAAATGAATATATCACCATCTCAAATATGCGAAATTTATTATTTAAACCCAAAACTTATAGAAAACGATAAAATAACGTTTACTAGAGTTTCAGAAAAAATGAAATCATATAATCAAATAATCTGGCATCAGGATGAGCAACAACTCGAATTGAATTTAGGTTATGCTATACATATACCAAAAAAAGATATCCTGGAAACAAAGGATATACAGACAGAATTTGGACTAATGGAAATCATCATTTGTAACGATAATATATATAAGGAAAGAAAAGAGATTGTTTTTAATTTTCAAACACATGATATAGCGTATAGTGGTACCTTTCAAAGGATGGAGGATACAGAGCTGCTGTCAGAGGAGGATATTCCTAAAATCATAACGATGTTGAAAGAGTGTATACTTACTGAAACATAAAGGTCCTATAGGATCTTTTCTTTTATACGTTTTTTGCTTTACCTCATGCATAGATGGTTGTATAACGAACATTGAAAAGATATAATAAAGACAAGAAAGCAGGGGACAACACATGAAGATAGCATTATGTGACGATGAATTTACAATATTGGAAGAACTAAGTACACTGTTGAAAGATATGGGACATGAGGTGGATTGTTTCCATGATCCAAGACAGTTGATAGATAAAAAATATCCGCTATACTTTTTAGATATTGGGATGGAGGAAATGAATGGGATAGAAACTGGAAATCAGTTAAGAAAGCTGTATCCAAACTGTTGTATTGTCTATCTCACAAACTTTGACGATTATCGAGCGCAGGCTTTTGGCGTACATGCGTTTGATTATCTAAAGAAACCAATTCAAAAATCAGATATAGAAAGGGTTTTGCAGGATGTGAAATCGATGGTTACACAAGTGGAATTATTATGCAGTTTTCATACAAAAGATGGTGTACTACAACTTCCTACTGATGATATCCTGTACTTTGAATTCTTAGGAAGGAATGTGATTCTGCATACTTTGAAACAGGAATATATCATGAGTAAAAGCCTGCATGAAATTGCGGATGAGATGAAAGATTATGACTTTGTTATGCCACATAAAAGTTTCTGTATCAACTTAAAGCATGTAAAACTTTTAAAAGGTTATGATATCACGATGATCAATGGTGATTTGATTCCCTTATCGCAAAAGCGAAGTACCAGTTTCCGAAGTGAATTAAACGATTATTTATATCGTCAGATTAAGAGGTAATGCTTATGAATATATATGTATTTACGTATCTTTGTTCCTTTTGTGCATGTTGTATCACATCATTTGTGCTTCTGCATCATATCGAATGGAAACAAAGTGGTTGGAAGTTTTTTATCGTACTATTTATCAATGCCGCAGTGCTGGCAATCAGTGCTATGAGATACTATCCCCTCAGTAAAAGTGTCATGGTGTTATTCGATGCCCTCTTGTTATATCCTTTCACGAATCGTAAAAAGCCACTGCGCAATATCATGGGATTTGTGATGCTGCTAGGATTATATGAGTATATGTCTTATCCGATTTCCATATATATTTCGGTGTTTATCAATCATGTGGTTACCTTGAATAAATGGTCAATGGCAATAACAATCATTTCTCCACAATTGCTGATTTTATATGCCTATTGGCTGTATCGTCGTTTATCAATTAAAACCAATAAGAAAAAAAGTTTATCCGAAGCATTATTTCAAATCGTTGTTATTCCATTGTTTACCTTTGTGAATTATCAGGTAGTATTGATGATGTGTGCGTATTATTTACAACCGGTTATGATCTGTTTAGTGATTATGGATATGGCTTTTGTGGTATTGTTAGATATCTATCTGTTTTATCTGTTTGAGAAAATCAAAGAAAATGTCATGTTGAAAGAACAGGCAATTCGTTTAGAAGAAATGGGAAAGATGCAGTATACGTATTATCAGAAACTGGAAGAAAAGTATGATCAAAGTCGTGGTATCATTCATGATATGAAACGCCATATGCAAGTATTAGAAAGCAAGGAACTCCCAAAAGAAAATGTGGAACATTATATTGGAGATATGAAAGAACTGTTGAATAACTATTCACATACGGTATATAGCTCTCATCCAATTATCAATGTGATCTTACATGAAAAAATTGATGAAGCCAGAAACGATGGTATTGAAGTAACTTGTCAGATTGCGCCAATTGATTTTAGTTTTATGAAAGAGATTGATGTGACGGTAATCTTCGCCAATTTATTAGATAATGCCATTGATGCATGTGAAGAAACGTTAGGAAATAAATTTATTCATATATGTATTGACCAGATTCATGAGTTTATTGTTATTGCAATCAGCAATTCAACGAAAGAATTTAAGGATATAGAAAAATCAAGCAAACCGGGGCATGCCGGACTTGGTTTGAAAAATGTTGCTCAGACGTTAGATCATTATGGAGGAAATATGCAGGTGACATCTGAAGAACATGAATTTACTATTCACCTGTATATCCCAAGGACATGAAAACAGCAATTGTAATTTTGGTTTGTTTCTTAATGCCCATCCTGCTCACAATCTGTTTATCCAGAAAACAGAAAGGCTTATGGGTATCATTTGTGGTGGGTATGCTGGCATTTGTGATATCGCAGATGGTATTGCGTTTACCTTTATTAAGTATCATGACGCAACAGCGATCCATATCGCTTTTCACATTGAAACATCCTGTTTTATACATTCTTATATTAGCATTCACAGCTGGTTTATTTGAAGAAACAGCAAGGCTGATTGGATTTCAATGTATTAAAAAGAAGCATGCTTCGATCTATGATGCATTTGCATTTGGATTAGGACATGGTGGTATAGAAGCGATGTTGCTAATAGGAATACCTTTATTGAGTGTATCCACAGATTTATCAAGCGTATTACTGGCATGTGGAGAAAGAATACTTGCGATTGCATTCCATGTGGCCATGTCAATCATTGTCTGGTACGGTGTGAAAGAACATAAAAATTACTATATTGGATTGGCAATTGTCCTTCATATGCTGCTTGATTGTTATGCGATACTAGGCAATCAGACATGGGTGATAGAGGGATATATTCTTATTCTTACAGTCATTGTTTGGATTGTATTATATCAAACGATTATAAAGCGAGTCCGATATGAAAACATTTAAAAAAATGATTGGCATATGTGGGTGGCTAGTTTATATCAGTTTTTATGTTTATGTCTTATATATATGGAAGGATATTCCTGAACAAATTGGTTCACATTTCAATTTTCAAGGAGAAATTGATAAATTTGGGCCTCGTTCTTCCTTATATATTATACTGATTGTGATTGCGTTTCTTTATATGATGATGTTAGCTGTGGAACGTTTTTCATGTTCATGGCATTCAACATTAGAAAGACAAAAAGAAAATATGACGATAGCTGTACAATGCTACATCGCCTGTATGCGAGTATATATCATGGTTTGTTTGATATATGTATTTCAGCATTCCATACATGTAACACCGCTTTCTTCATTCTTTATGCCGGTTTTTATATCAGGTTTATCCATATTATCCATATGTATGGGATTATATATGCTGCATAGCAGCAGGAAAGGAAAACGTTTATGAAAAAGATTTTAAGTATTTGTTTGTGTTTAGGATTATTATTAGGAGTCAGTGCATGCAGTAAACAGGATAGTAAAAAAGATGACTATGACGAAGAAAAAGTCGTAGCACTTGCTACGGATATCATCAAGGAAATGAATAATGGGGAATATCAGAAAGTCTTAGATCGGGGAAGTAAGGATGTGAAATCTGTTGGCACAGATGCCTTGAAAGAAGGGATGGATACGTATGTAACACCGCTAGGCACATTCAAAAAAATAGGAGAACATGATTGTATCGCAAAGGATGGTAATGTTACAATTGGCATCATCGCAGAGTATGAAAAAGGTAAGGTACAGTATACCTTATCATTTGATCAAGACGATGTGATGACAGGCATTTACATGAAACCGGTAAAATGAAAAAGTTAGTATTATTATTTTGTTTGATCTGCCTGTGTGGATGTTCATCAAATGATATACCAAAAGAAAAAAAAGAAGAATTAAAACAAAAATCACTTATGTTAATGGAATATCTACAAAAAGGCGAATATGAAAAAGTTGGAAAAGAAGTTTCTCTGGCAGTGGTTGGTTTAGATGCGGAGATATTGCGTCATGAATTTAGTAAGGTACCTGATGTCTATGGTGAATTTCAAAATGTAGACAAAATAAAAATGATGAGAATAGAATCAGGATATCAGGTAATTGTATTTATCAATTTTGAGAATTATAAGGCAGAATATTCTTTTGCGTATGATGAAAATGGCAAAGTTGTGGGAATATACTTTAAGTGAGGCGAAGATTTATGAATATCGTATTAGATTTTATTATGTTATTTTGTTCTAGCATATTTTTTGCGATTGGCATCTATGCTTGGCGTAAAAAAGAACCGATGTGGTTTTTCTCTGGCAGTGAAGAAGAAATCAAAGCTGAACATTTTCATGATATAGAAGAATACAATCATAAAAACGGGATGATGTGGGGGATGTATGCAATATTCAGCGCTATCCCTTATCTGTTTTATCGTTTTTATTTAATCAGTATACAAAGTTTTGCGTTTTCCACGATTATCATATATAGTATAGGGATTGTGATTATGATAATCTATTGGACATATTTACACAAAAAATATACGGGGTGAAATATATGGTTGTAAAGATTACATTGTTCGTATGCAGTATGCTGGTGCCACTTACCATGATAGGCTTTGGATATTATTTCTATCGCCATGCACCAAAAGAAATCAATGATATATTTGGATATCGTACAAGCATGTCTATGTTGAATGAAGATACATGGCAATTTGCGCATCATTATGCAGGAAACCTGTGGCTGAAATGGGGGATTGCTTTATTGGTTTTTACGATAATATTTATATTATGGGTATTTCAAATGGATGAAGAGCGGATGTCCATCATGAGTACTATCTTTATGTGTATACAAATAATACCTTTAATTGCGGCAATTATACCAACAGAGAAAGCATTAAGAAAAACATTTGACAAAGAAGGAAATCGAAAATGAAGAAACGTGTGTAACTATAAGCTGCACACGTTTTTCCTATTTATTTTATAATATTTCCCATTTATATATATTCATCAATCAATCAATGTTATACTAAATATAGAAAAGAAGGCAATGTACATAAATCATAGATACCTATTGGCATCCATATGCAGAGGAATGATTTTATGCTGTTAACCTATGTTAGAGTCATAAAGGAGGGAAGTAGTTATGCTTGAGAAAAAGAAAAGCTTCATGATATATATAATTGTTTTCGTCTTGATTATATGTGCAGGAACGATTTTTTACTTTGGTGATCAGAAAAAGGCGGGTATAGAACCTAATGTGTATTTCAGTTTACTTGATATCAATGAAAAAAATTATGAAGAACTTCCTGCGGATATTAAAAAGAATATCTCGGATGTTTCACAAGCCAGAGTCTTAAAAATCAGTGTGGATTATCATCAGTATGAACAAATAGATTCCGTAAAGCTTACAATGGATTTTCATAATATTCTTGGTTCACAAGCTATCACACAGCTCTCATTAAAAGATTTCAATAATACAGTACCATTTCAGAAAAACAGTGATTTTGTGGATTTCTATTTGTTAGATTTTCACACAACAGATGAACAGAAAATAACAGAATTATCAAAAAAGATCACATGTACATTACATTTATATGATCGAAAAAATAAAGAGATACAAAGCATAGATTATCAAATGAGTGATTATTTAAATGGAACACAAAGTGAAACAGAAAATTCCAGCTATCGTATGGTTTCATATGATGAGGTGGTAAAACAACTTGTAAAGTTATCCAGAGAAAGTGAAGAAGAAGTTGAACAGCATCTTCAAAAAGCAAAAACTGATGGAGCAAGTCTTAGTCATGAGGAAATAAAAAAAGAATTAGAGAACACACAATATGTAATTGCGAAAGCTTATGATTTTCCTGTATTAAAGAATGTATATCGACCTGGTGGATTATATATTATTGGAGAAGGCAGGCAGCATCATATTGATAAAATGTTGTATGTAGCACTTGATTGCGTGAATATTGAAAATGGTTTGATATCATTGAAAGAGAAGGCGTTTGCTGGACAAATAAGTCTTATGTTTGAATCTAAGAATCAAATACGTTTCTTTATCAATGGTGATTTTTATAATCAGGGCAATTATACATATAATGGGTGGACACAACTGATCCCCGGAGAACAAGCAGCCATAGATTATCAAATAGATAATTCTAAAGAACCATTCTCTGATATCATCTATTCAGGTATTTGGAATATATCCAAGTAAAGATGAAGTAATACAATGAAACGAAGGGAGGAATATGAATGAAAATCGCAGTGATTGATGATAATACATCTATATGTAAAAAAATCACTTATATATTAAGTCCCTTTGAAGAATTTCAAATAACTACGTTTTCATCTATTGCGGCATATGAAGCTGATGAATGTTTTTATGATTTATTGTTATTGGATATAGAATTGCCAGATGAAAATGGTATTGCATATATTGAAAATGCACCTGTGAAGCATAAACTTGTGATTTATATCTCATCACATGAAGAATGGATGGTTGATTCCTTTAATCCCAATGTCATTGGGTTTATAGGCAAAAATGTTTTAGAAGAAGCTTTATTACCCAAAGTGAAAAAGGCGAAAAAGTATTTAGATAACATGAAACAGTATGATTTTGTGACAATGGATGGAAATATAAAAGTATATGAGAATTCTATTTTAGAAATTTATCTTGATTATACTTCTGTTTATTTAAATTTACAGAATGAAAAGAAACCTATACGTTTAAATTTGCGTTCTTTAAAAGAATTAGAGAATCAAAAGCTTTCCGATAATTTTATTAAAATTAATCGTCAGACAATTATTAATATTCAAAAGATACAACAAGTGCTTAGTAAAGAGCATAAAGTATTGCTGATTAATGGAAAGGAATATGCTGTCACAAGAGGATTTTGGAAAGATTTTATCATAAGGTATCAAGCAAAGAGGTATTTATATGATTGAGTTTCTATCTGAATTTTGTTTACATATCATTGATTTTATATGTTTTCTGTACATGTATCATATATTGGAGAATGAGAAAATAAATAAGAAAAAATTTATTGGAGGAGTACTTGTTTTTGCGTTGTTTTGGCATGTTATAGAAATGATGGATGCATCGAGGGTTTTATTGACAATCTGGAATGATGTTTTTATCATTCTTTCATTATTGGTGTATATGAAAAAATTCAAAGTTCAGGATATCATGAATGCATTCACAATAGATGCTGTTTTTCGTGTGTCTGTTTCACTTTTCATGGCTCTTGGGGAAATTATTCATATGGATATTGCTTATACAAATTCACTTGGACTATATCAATTTTGTTTTTTCATTGTTTTAAAAATATTAATGGTTATATTTATGTGGTTGTTTATACGTCAATTTAAAAAACTACAGATTAACATGACAATGAAATCTTATAATATTTTTATAGGCAGTTATCTTATCTGTATTTTGATCGGTACTACAATCATGCAGTTATCAAAGAATAATGATGTATATGTCAAAGTTATGTTTACTTTGCTTTTGATTGCTTTATTTTCATTTTACTTTGCAGTTGAATATATTACGATCATTATTAGAAAATATCAGACTATGAAAATGGAAGAAATTATGGATATAGAAGAAAAACAAATTAATGAGATGATAGAGGAACAGAAAAAAACGATGAAATTTATTCATGATACAAAAAATTTATTTATAGATATCGAAAGTTCTATCGATCAGAATCAATTAATAGAGGCAAAAGATTTAATAAAGAACTGGTATTATTTATATGGAACATCTTATGTGACAAAAATTTGTCGCAATAGTTATATTGATGTTATATTGCGTCAGAAAATAGAGTACTATCAGAATATTCATTTCAACTTAAAAATACAAGTACCAGAAAATATACCAATGAAAAATAGAGATTTACTTTCTGTATTAATGTTATTGCTGAATTACTTTTGTGAAAACGTAAAGAACGAATTGGATATCAGTATTTGTGGCAATCATAACGAGTTATCTATTTGTATGAAAGGAATGTGTCATAAAATATTAACGGAAAATAGTGTGGAATATCAAAACATCAATATGATTGTGGAAAAATATAATGGCAATATCGTCTTGATACAGAATAAAGATTTTGAATGTAGAATCATGTTATTTTTCTAATGTTGTTGGCTGTAAAATAAGCGACACTCCCTGTTTTTACATTGCATTATGATATAAAGATTTAAATAATGTAAATAAAGGGAGGATACTATAGTTCTAAAAGCTAGCGCATAATTTGGAAATTGGATACATAAAAATCAAATTGATTTGATTAAATATTCAGTTGAAATTTTAATAAATGAATTTTTTGAATTATTATAATCTTATACAGCATATTATTACATAAAGTTATTAAAACGGATTCTTAATGTAAAATTGCTTCTTTGACCTATCCTTATCGATAAGCATTCTTGTTAATTTTATATTGACGTTGAGAGAATGAGAGGAAAAATATATGAAACAAAATAGTTATAATTGCCCTTATTGTGGTTATCAATTCAAGAAACAGGAACTATGGATGAAAAATAGTATAAGTTGTCCTATATGTAATTGTTATGTTGTTAAAAGTTTTAGAAAATTGCCAATCATTCTATTAATTTTCATGGATTGTTTTATTGTGCGTTTTTTTGGAAAAGGACCAAATAGCATTATGTTTTTATTAATTGGAAGTATACTCGCTATTATATGTAGAGTATTAATTTTATGTTGTTTTCCTTTAATGAACAAATTAAGCATAAGTTATTTGAAAAAAACAAAATAGTTTATAGAGAATGCAAGTATAGGAAAAAATTTTAGAGATATAGCTAAAAGAAGAAGTTTATTGAACTATTTTGTGAAAACGTAAAGAACGAATTGGATATCAGTATTTGTGGCAATCATAACGAGTTATCTATTTGTATGAAAGGAATGTGTCATAAAATATTAACGGAAAATAGTGTGGAATATCAAAACATCAATATGATTGTGGAAAAATATAATGGCAATATCGTCTTGATACAGAATAAAGATTTTGAATGTAGAATCATGTTATTTTTCTAATGTTGTTGGCTGTAAAATAAGCGACACTCCCTGTTTTTACATTGCATTATGATATAAAGATTTAAATAATGTAAATAGGGAGTGATATCTATGAAAAAAATAATAATGATATGTTTTGTCATGCTATTCATGCTTAGCGCATGTTCTCATCAGGAAAAAAATTATGGAGAAGCAGTAGGATCATATAAAACCGAAGATGGTATTTATATGGTTACACAAACAAAAAGTGGATATCATAGATTAAACTTTTATGATTTTCATGCGAAAAAAGTTGTTCCTTTATGTGAGAAAGTAAATTGTAAACATGAAGATGAAAGCTGCCCAGCAGTTCAATTGACAAAGTATGATGGGGCAGAATTTATGGGGTTAAAACAGTACGGCGATCATTTATATATCAATTATCATTATGCGAGTACAGACAAAGAGGGGAAATCTGGTTCTGTAATTGTGGAAACGGATAATAAAGGACAGGCTTCTAAGATGTTGTTTTCAACACCAGATAATACAATGATCAATGATATTGATGTTTACCAAAACCATATCTTTTTTACTTATAATTTGTTGAAATATTTAGATGCCAGTAAAACATCTTTTGGAACTTCAGGTACTTATATTGTATCGGTATATGATATTGCATCAGGAAAGCAGAAAGATCTGACGAAGGCAGAAGATCAAAATAATGGATATTGTTTCTTTATAGGTTTTAAAGAAGGTAAGGCATATTATTTAAATTATAATTTTGATAAGCAAAATCGACCTGTATATGCATATGATCTTGAGAGTGATAAAGTATCATTGATCGATGATCAAAATACGATAGAAACAAGTTTTATGTATCATGATAAACTCTATGGCGCAGATGAAAAAACAAAAGAAATATATAGTTATGATATCTTTACGCAGAAGAAAGAGAAGTTGGCGGAATTCAAAGGGCATAAAGGCGAATTTTCATTTATATGCCAAAATGGTCTTATCCAACTGATATATTTAGAAAACAAAAATACAGCGGAAGCTAAAAACTATATCCAGGTCTATGATGTGGATAAAAACAAATTTTTATTTGATGATTATCGTGTAGGAGAAAGAGTGACATATAAAACAAAAGATGGATATTTTGGGTCAAAGGATTTTAAATATTGTGTTTATGATGAGAATATGAATTATACAATGCTTGAATGAAAAAGAGGTGAACACAATGAAGAAAACTATAATCATAAAATGCATACTGACAGCTGGATTTATCATCCTGTTGAATGGATGCAGTTCAAAAAAAGATCAGCTTGTCTGGTACCTTTATGGCGCAAGCTTCAATAAACAAAATTGGATAAAAGAAGAAGATATTAATAAAGAGGGCACCATCCAAAATAAATATACGAAAAAGTTTAATGAGATGTTGAAAGAAAAAGGGATGGATATAGAAGTTGTTTTTAAAGATATGAAAGTTGATGAAGCAGAGGATCGCTCATTTGTGGAAAGTGAGAAAATGTATTTTGAAAAGGAAAATAAAGCTGGAAATCAAATTGATATCATTCCTTATATGCATTCAGATATTCGTATTATAAAAAATTTAGATGAAACTTTTAATGGCACTTATGCGAAAAAATTTTATGAAGCGATGCCAAATACATACTGGAAATCACAAAAAATTGATCAACATACCTATTATATTCCAAAGGTTTCATTATACGCAAAACAAAAATGTATCTTGGTGGATGAAAAAATGATGAAGGAATTAAAAATAGATGCATCATCACTAAAATATGATTTAAATTCTTTGATTCCCTATATGGAACAGGCAAAAAAGCAGTTGGATGTGATACCTTTTAGTTTTATGGATATTCAATATCAAGAGTATTTTAAAAACAAGCAATATATTTCACTTCCATTATTATCAGATTATGAAACAAGTATTTATATCAAAGATGATAACAAGCAATATAAAATTGTGAATTTATATGAAGAAGATGCGTTTCATAACTTTTTAAAAACTATTCAGGAAATGAATCAGAAAGAATTAACAGGCGCTCAGTTAGATACAGATGAATATAATAAGAAAATGGAGAAAGGAACATTCTTACGATTGGGCAACTATTTCCCAGATGATTTAAGAGAAAATTCAGATCGTAATAAAGGATATAAACAAATGCCTTCTGGCGGATACGATTATATAAGAACAGGTGGAGATGCTGTTTATTATCAATCCAAGAAGGAAAAAGAAGCTGTGGAGTTAATATCATTGATCAATACAGATCAGGATTTATCAAACTTATTTATATATGGAATAGAAGGGGAAGATTATCAATTAAAAAATGGTATTGTGGACCCATTACGTGAGGACTTAATCATTCCTGATTCATTAGGAAGTTCATCCATGATTGGAAACTATATCATTGCACTTCCTTCTTCTAAAAGCTGTCCTGATCATACAACAGCTATCATGCATTATCTAAAACAACTGCCGGATGAACCTTATTTAGGTTTTTCACCAAAGATTCCTGATAAATGGAAGGATGTAGAAAGTGTATATAAAGATTCTAATAATAATCTGCCAGTATATGAAAAGGAAGGTCTGTTAGAGTATGCGAAAGGATTCAATGAGAAATTAAAAGCTGCGGGTTTAAAAAGTATCATTGATGATTTACAGAAACAACTAGATGCGTATATGGGGTAATAGTATGAAATTACATGTTGAAAACTTATGCAAAGCCTATGGCTCTACCATTGCTTTAGATCATTTATCTATCACCTTTGAAAATGGTATCTATGGAATCTTAGGACCCAATGGCGCAGGTAAAAGTACCTTGATGAATATATTAAGTTTATTGTTAGATAAAACGGATGGAAATATAACATTAGATGAAAACGATATTGTGAAAATGGATACTACATATCTTGATCATATTGGATATATGCCACAGGAAAATTGTTTATATGATGATTTTACCCTTTTTGAAAGTCTTTGTTATGTTGGAGCATTAAAAGGAATGAAAAAAACAGAGGCAGGATTACAGGCAAATGAATTAGCAAAAGAAGTTGGTTTAGCTGATGTACTACATAAAAAAATAAAGACATATTCTGGAGGTATGAAAAAACGTGCAATGTTTGCGCAAACGCTTATGAACCATCCTGATATATTAATATTAGATGAACCAACTGCAGGATTAGATCCTCAAAAACGCATAGAATTAAGGAATATAATTTCACAGCTTAGTAAGGATAAAATTGTTTTGATTGCTACACATGTTGTCAGTGATATTGAATATATCGCTAATCAGATCGTGTTGATGAATCATGGAAAAATCATAAAAGTAGGAAGCACAAAAGATTTAATACAATCCATAGATGGAAAAGTGTTTGAAAGATGTATTGAAGAAGGTCAATTAAAACAGCTGGAAAGTAAATACAGAATTAGCAATCTAAGATATGAACAGGGAAAACTGATTGCTCGTATCATTACAGATGAGGCACCACTAGAAAATGGTATACGTATAACCCCTGATTTAAACGATGTATATTTGAGTTATTTTCAGGAAATATCATGATTTATTATGAACTGAAAAAGTTTCTGGGATCATTACGTAATATTAAGTTTCTAGCATTCCTGTTGATTCTATTGATTGCCAGCGATGTTTATACCATCTATCATCATCCAATAAATCCATCTGTTTATAAAACGATACATCAGGAAATACAAACAATGAGTAAGGAAGAAGCTAAAAGTTATTTACAAGAAAAAATTGACGCATATGAATTTCAAAGCAATTATATTTTCAATATCGATAGCGAACAGTTTCTAAACACATATACGGAAAAGTATGGAGAAGCATGGATAAAGGAACAAATACTTAAACAAAATGATGATACGTTATCCCATCATGATGATTTTGTATATCAACAAATTATGAATGAGATGACTGTATTGGAAGATTATCAAAATTATCGTTCCTCCATAGAGAAACAATATGAGGAGCATGCCAAAATTTCTATTTTTGCGCAAGATACTGAAACAGAAAAAAAGATTTCAAAAAAAGTATATGATCAATATCATAAATTAAATGTAAAGGAATTAAGTTTACAACCTGAACTGGTTTTATCACAATTATATTCATTTGAATTAAGAAATATCATATCCGTTGTGTTAATATTTTACCTTGTATTTACGATGATTTACCAGGAAAAAGAAACAGGTGTTTTACAATATAGCCAAAGTATGAGAAAAGGAAAACGGCAACAGGTGATTACAAAATTCATTTCTCAGATGATTATATTGATGGCTTGTTATATCGTGTTTTACTTGTTTGACTATATGATTTATTCTTTTGCATATGGATTTATAGATCTCATGGCACCGATACAATCTTTTTCATTCTTTTCCACATGTCCATATGCTTGGAATACAATTACCTTTATGCTCATGAGTGTATTAGCAACCTTACTGGCTTTTACTGCCATATCTTCCATTATGAATGTATTTGCCTATTATTGGAACCAATTATCAGCTTTTCTGATTTCAATATTATGTTTCATTGGTATTACAGCCCTTTTGATCTGGGGTATACGAAACCAAAATGGTTTGATTTCTAATTTAAATTATCTGAATATTCTTTTCTATATGCATCCAGAAAAAATATTTTCACAATATAACTTTGTGAATTTAAATGTAACAGCCTTTAGGGAATATGATACATTATTGCTTCTGTTGCTTGTAAGTATTATATGCATTTGGCTTTCAAGAAAAAATATAAAGCGAACAGCTATAAGAAAAACACAGGCAAAAAGAACATACCAACATTCCTTACACTCGTTCATGTATTATGAGATGAAGAAGATTTTAATCATACAAAAAGCTCTTTTGATAGGCATGATTTCAGTGCTTGGATTTATCATTATGATGCAAAATCAACAAAGTGTATCAACAGCAAATGACTATATGTATAATAGCTTTGTGGATACCATAGGCGCATACGTAAGCAAGGAAGCAGATGAAAAAATTAAGCAGCAGGAGCAATATTATCAGGACTTAGAAAATCAGCTTATGCAGGAACAAAATGTGAATAAACAAAACTTAATTGCCCAGAAGCTGATGACACAACAAGGATTTGAACGTTATAAAAAAGCGTACGATAAAAGAAAAGAAGATGCAACAGGTAGAAAAATTCTAAAAGAAGATCGATATCGTTTATTATATGAAACAACGAATTTATCAAAATTCATGATTACATTTTATCTTATTTCATTTCTATATATTCTGCCAACGTGTTTTTACTATGAACGAAAAACGCATATGTTAACGATTCAAAATACGACAAGAGGCAAGTATCAAACATTCTATTATAAGGTTATAGCACTTTCTACTATACTCATTTATACTCATTGTGATTTTCTTTACACTTTTAACATGTTTATTTATAAAAGCAGAATTGTTATACCCAGATTTAAATCTTATGGAAAATATACAATGTTTAGATCTGTTTTATAACTTTCCAATAAAGATGCCAATTTTCCTTTATTATATCATGACAGCAATTCTTCAAATCCTAAGCATTATTTGTATGACTGTGATATCAGCAAGGATTCTTAAAAAACAGAGAACACCTTATATCTTTATGTTGATAAGTCTGATATTTTTCGTGTTGCCAATCTGGTTCACAGATCGTTTTGCATATATTTATCAGATTCTATTTCCACATGAAGCGATTCTTCATGGAACATATATCTTCTTCATCCTTATCTTGGTTATAGGCTCTATTATCTCTTTAAAAAGGAAAAAATAAGATTCATCTATAAATGAGCAAAGGTTATACATTTAAAATGATGTATAACTTTTTGTTTTTATTTTCATGAAAAAAGAAAGATTTTCATACTTTGTTTGCTTTTTTACATAAATAAGCATATAATGAAAAAGACTTTTATAAAAATTTTTAAATAGTTTCATAATGGTTTTTGAAAAAAAGTGTTAATCATATTACATAAGAAAGAGAGATGGTGAAGCATGGAAGCTAATAATCAGAAGGAAACGTTTCTCATGTTTATGGCGTAGGTTCATTTATAAAAATATTCATTTCAGTATACTGTATCCTGCCTTTTATCATAACGTGTGATAGGTTAAGCAAGGTATATTGTTATGGTCAGACTTATATAAATATGGAGGAAAAATATGAAAACAGATAAGAGAAATATTATATTTATGATTGTAGAAGCAATTTTTATTTTTGCACTGATGTTACAAAATGGAAAAGTATTCAAAGTTTATGAAAGTGTCATTCTTGGTTTATTATTATTGGGTTCATCTTCTTATTATTTATACTACATGATGAAGAAAATCACTCATGTTCCTTATGTTTTACTATTTTGTTTTTTAAACGCCGCTTTTGTATTCCTTGTTTATCAGGTAAAATTCAGTATTGTATATAACTTTGTGTTTGTTATTTTGATATTGTTATATATTCAAGTAGGTTCAAGGTTAATCATTAAAAGATATACAAAAGTATAATTCAAAATACCAAAAGGGGGTGGCGGATCTTGGGAAAATTAAATATCGCAATATGCGATGATAATATGAATGTAAGGGAACAAGTAAAAAACTTTTTAAATGATTTTTTTCAGCATAAACAAATAGATGTAATATATCATCTATTTGAAGATGGTTATGATTTAATACAAAATAAGCAATCCTTGGATATCATTATATTAGATATTGAAATGAACAAATGTAATGGTTTTGAAGTGAGGGATGCTTTATTTTCTCAACGAATCAATTCTAGAATTATATATCTTTCAGATTATAAAGATCGATTACAAGATGCTTTTGGAAAAAATGTGTATGGGTTTGTATCAAGAGATAGTATACTGTAGGATCAGCGACAATTCTAGTAAATAATATGGGGGTAAGAAAATGATGAATGGAGGCAAACATGGATAACTATTTTGGAGATTGGCTTTTTATGATATTTATATCAGTTTTGTTTTTTGGCTCATACTGTGTAATTAGAAGAATGAATATTCATTATTTAAAATATTATTTTATTATGATGGAAATTATATTGCTTTATGTGTTGATATCTCTTGTATCATATGAAGAAATAGATATCATGGCAGTTTTTACAGTATTGGTTTATCAAGCAATTTTAATCGTCATGTATAAAAAAGTATATAGAAATGATAAAAGTAGGTCTATTCTTTATACAACCTTGAAAAACAGTAATTTTCATCCATTATTCATATATGGTATACAAGAAATACCAGTAGATAAATTAGAATATTATGTAGAAAATTTGAATGTGTTTTTTGATTTGATTCTACCAGAAAAAAAGCTGAATTATGGATTCTTTATGGTGGATAATGGAGAAATACAGATTACAATGTTTCTATTGAAACAACATATTGATGATATTGATATCATCAAACAAAATCCTGTAATGCATGATTTACAGATTGAAAATTACAATAAAGGATGTCAGATTAAATATTGTATCAAACAAAGTGCTTAAGACTTGATAACTTATAAAAAATACAACGATAAATATAAGGGAGATGAACGTATATGTTAAGTAATAAAATACTAAAAAAAGCTATTCTTTGTAGCTCAATAACCCTTTATATTGCGATAGGAATACAGTATTTAGTATTATACCCTGATACTAATGTTGTGAAAAATAGCTGTGTTGTTTTAGTAGAAATATTGGCAGCGGCAATGACCATATATATACAAGCTTCTTATGGAATGCTGAATATAAAAGCTGATCAGCATATGAATATTATCGGAGAAGGGCTATCGTTATTTATACTTTTTCTGATTTTCTTGCCTGAATTGGTATTTAAGATTTTTACAAACAGGATATTGATATGTATCCTATTAGGCTTAATATTTCTTACACATTTGTATGTTGTGATAAAACAAAATAAAAGTTTAAAAGGCTCAGAAAACAGCGTTTATGAAGAAGTTTGTAGGAAAGATGAGATTGAGAAACTAGCTAGAAAGAATCCTGAATATATTGTTTTAAATCAATTATTGAAAACAAGTAATGTGATAGGGTTACTTTATTTGATTATTGAACTCAAAAACATCTCATATATACTGATAATTGCTTTAGGAGTTATTGGTGCGATCATTCTAAAGACTCATGAAAAAGTAAATATTCCTTATCGAAACATCATTATAATATATGGTCTGATTGCTTCTATAATAAGTGCTATATTATTATATTATGGTGTAAAAATAATTTCCTGGATTATGTTTATGAGTATAAATATCGTGATAAAGGAATGCAGGACAAAGTATTTATATGTTTTCTATGATGAGGTTATATTGGAGAATCAAGATTGTTTTGATGAAAAATATAGCATAGGAAGGAGGAGTCAATAAATGAATGATGCATTTAAAAGCTTTAAAAAGCTTCCCATATGGGGGAAAATGATAGTTATTATTTTTATACTATTATTCATTTACAGTATAGGAGAGGTGGATTTATTCTTATGGTGATATCATTGTTGACGTTTATTTATATCATGATTTTTGAAATTTTTGATATCGATTTAAGATTATATACCGCCTTGTTTATAATATTGATTGCGGCTTATCGAGCATCTAAAAACCTTAAAATCAGCGTCTTTAACATTTTAGATTTTTATCCAATGAAAATAACCACAAGTAGAATCATAGAATTTCTAAGCAGTGTCATGTTCTTTCTATACTTTTATATCAAAACAAATGTAGCTTTCGGCTTTACATTTATTGTAACCTTATTTACATTTTCTGTGTTTTTCTATTATTATTTTTTTAGAAATTTAAGTGATTGATATGCGTGTTATACAAGTGATATTGATATTGATCATTCTGTTTAAAATCGTGTTGGAAGTTCAATATCATCAATTAAAAGTAAAGCTGAAGAATATACATGTGGATACCGATATGCGAATGTGTGTGGAAGAAAATATTTATAATAATTCAGAGATAAATGTTATACAAGGAAAGAATTATGCTTATGATATGTTTAAGAAACAAATCGTTATAAAGGATACAGAGGTACAATCATTAGATGCATATGATATACTAATACATGAATATGGGCATTGTAAAGATTTACATGAGAAAAGTGCTGATTATAATCGATTTATAATGCTTGTGAAAACATTTATACCTATATTATATGTCATAATTTTTGTTTGTATTTGTATGAAATATATTCTTGGAATTCATACAAAACTGTTGTTATTTGCACTTGTTTTAGCACTGGTGCTTATGATTGTGGATCTGATAATATCTATAAATTTAGAATGGAATGCTAACAAAATCGCAATTCATATTTTACAAAATCAAAGTACACCAGTTCATCATCAAAAGTTTTTATATATGGCAATGGTGATACAAATCATAGACCGATTTTTTCTGATTTTATTTATTTTGTTATTGTTTAAATTTCTATAAAATATGATAAAAAAATGTCCAAACTTCATTGGGCATTTTTAGGTTTTATACATAACGATATACAAAGAACCGAGAACGATATCTGTGATCACATAAGGAATCGCCCATAAATAGGCACTTTCTATATGAATACTTTCCGGTGTTGTATAGGCAAAGCCTTCAGGTATGTGGGTTGCTTCTTCAATTGTGATAACACCATTTTGAATATCCGTTAAATCCTGCTTCATAAGGATCAATTGGTTTCTGGTGGAAATGACATGATATAACATCACGCCAAAAATTGATATAATCGCAATGAGTAGAATCATCCTTTTGATATTAAAGCTTTTCTTCATACAACCACCAGTTTCCTTAACTTCATTATAGGTTTATATAAGTATATGGTCAATCATTTCCTATATGTAAATTTTTTTCTAGGGCTTGCATACCTAAAGAATTGGTCTATAATAGAAACGTGATTTTGAAGGAGATGAAGTTAATGATACCATTTGATTTACATATGCATTCAAACTATAGCGCAGATGGTGAATTTACGCCAAAAGAGCTGATACAGATTGCGAAGGATCGCCATTTAAAATGTGTGGCATTGAGTGATCATAACTGTATGTTAGGTGTAGATACTATGATCGAAGAAGGAAAACAGGCAGGTATACAGGTGATTCCCGCAATAGAGTTTTCCACATTATTTCAACCAGATATCGAATGTCATTTGTTGGGATACCATTTTGATTATCATAAAGATTATTTTACAACCTTACATGAACAAACTCAAAAGTTGTCTGATGATGCATTCTTGTTAAGGGTGAAGAAGTTTAAAGAAACGTATCATATAGATTTTGATGAAGAAAAGATTATCAAAGACAGCAATGGTGAAAATCCATGGTTTATGTTGTGTGATACGATCTTTAATGATCCTAAGAATGCGGATATCGAAGATTTTAAAGATTATCGAGCTGGAGGAAAACGTAGTAATCCTGCACCTGTAAATTTCTTTTGGGATAAATGTCAAAAAGGCTCTCCTTTATATGTACATGTAGAATATCCATCATTCAAAGATACGGTTCAACTGATTCATGATGCGGGTGGTATTGCGGTATTGGCACATCCATTTGCGACGTTCTATCAGAAAGAAGCATTATTAGACCTTGCTGTTTCCTATGGTATTGATGGCATTGAGGCATATAGTAATTATCATGAGCCAAAGCATAATCATTATTATGCAGATTACGCAAAAAAACATAATTTATTAATTACCTGTGGCAGTGATTTCCATGGTAAACACAAACCAAGTATTCATATGGGGGATGTTGGAGAAGAAGTAGAGAATGCTGATGAGATACTTCAGAAGTTTTTAGAAGCAATTAAAGTAAATCAATGAAAAAAAGGCTGTATCACTAGCTAAATTTGCTAGTTTACAGCCTTTAATGTTTAACTTTTTTTAATGCATTGTATAACGCAAGTTTTGTGGAGGAAATCGGTAATGTGAAATCTCCAATCAATTCAACAATTTCTGCGTTAAATCCACGCTTGAAATCAAATACACCAAAGCCATCTTGATCTTTTTCAAAGTATCCACTGATACCATAGAAGTTATACATAGAATAACCTTCATCAATTGCTTTTTGTATCATATACCATTGTAACGCATATGGCCCTTTGAAGCGTTTATATTGATCATAAGAACCACTGGTCAGATAAATGATTTCTTTGCCATACATAATGAATAAAGAAGCCGCAAGTGGTACTTCATGATCGAAGTCTTTCTTTAATTCGTTATAATCCTGTTCACGTTTTTCTAATGATTCTAAATGCTGCAGTGCTGTTTTCTTACGTGAAGTGCTGTTTTTGGAATGTGGATTATCTTTTAATACTTCATCCGCTGCACGAATGGTTTCTTCTTCTTTTTCACGTTCACTAACGATACGTGCATAATAATCATCTAAATCCAGATATGCATAATAGGCACATGCATGTTCACCAAATGCTTTATATTCGTTTTGATAATAGTCTAAAGATAAATTAGAGAAGCCTCTGCGCTCACTTGTGGCATTGACGATTTCATCTAGAATGTGTAATTCATCATAGGCGAGTTTACGTACCTTGATACCATTTTTGATGGTATTTTTTATGTTTTGACGTGTTTGTGAATTCATTTCTTTTAGTGCCTGTTCCTTGGTTTTTCCATCTAAGAATAAAACAGACATCCAGCGGCATTGTCTTGATTCATCATACCCAACTGTGAAACCATCATGTTCAAATCCTAAGGATTTTAATAATGCGATGACCAAATCGTTTTTCTGGGCGTTTTCTTTTTCTACACCATCTTTATCACGTACCTGATAGAAAACATATGGATCGATTTTTAAATAAACACCTTTATTAGATTTTAAATATGCCTTTAACTGTGTCACAAAGTCTTTTACAAGTTCTTCGTTCTTGAAGTCAATCACAAAGCCTCTTGGGGCATAGAAATAATTTCCCACTTTGATATTTCTTGATATTAATAATGCGGCACCTACAACATTGTTTTCTTCTTTTAAACCAACATATTCTACATGCCATCCATCAATGGTCAGCTTTTTACCTGCGTAAATGGAATTTAGAAAGTTGTTGCTTTCCTGTGTGTTAATAAACTGATCATATTCTTCTTCACTAATCTGCATTAGCTTTCTTTGACTCATATTCCCACTCCTTATGTTATTTATACAAACTAATTATATATTTGTCATTTAAAAAATGATACATGGACAGTATACTACAGAAGTGTTTAAATAGCCATCTTTTCATTATGAAAAACATGGAAAAGAAAAGGAATATCGTGATGATACTCCTTACAGACCATTCATTGTGATGTGCGATTTGATATAGGCAATCACTTCTTGTGGTGTTTCTGCTTCATCCATCATGGTGAAAAAGGATGGTTCATTAAATAACTCCAGCAATTGTGACATGGCCGTTAAATGACTTTCGTTATCAACTGCGGATAAGGTAAAGATGTATTTGATGGGATCATGTTCCTGACTGCCAAAGGTTATGCCTTCTTTTAAGACAGTAAGCCCTAGTCCACAGCGCAATGCTCCACTGGATGGTTTGGTATGTGGCAATGCGACATGCTTTGTGATAACCACAAATGGTCCTTCTTGGTGCATAATCCGTATGATTTCTTCAATATAAGCAGGTTTTACATATAAATGTTCAATCATTGGTTTGCCAGCTTTGCGTATCGCATCTTCCCAATCGTTTGCCTCCACCTGTAGTTGAATAATAGATTCCGTTATCATATTGGTTAACGCAAGGGAACTGTGCTGTACATCTTCTTTCACATCTACATTAGAGAAATAACGTAATAATTCTTGTTGTAGAAGAGGGCCATTTTTGATATCTGCATGATGTGCGATGATATCCATGATAGCATCAATATCCGGCTGTTTACTCATGGCATTTCCCATCAATAAATAGACTTCACGTGCAACCTGATAGCGTTCCATAAAGTTCATGACAGGAGAAACCTTCACAATGGGGACATCGGGAATATCGATGTCAATCAATTCACTGGTGGTAAAGATGATATCTGCTTTGATATCCGCATGTAGGAGTTTACTTGTTTCCATAGGTGGAAGAAACTGCATTTCCGGGAATAGGTCACTTAATTCACTATATAGTATTGCACTGCTGCCAATACCATTTAAACATACGATTAATGCAGTCTTTCTAGGTATTACTTCCATGGCACGGCTTTTAGAGTAGATGGCGGTGAAATGGATCGTCAGATAGGCAATTTCATCATCTGGGATATGTTCACCAAACAGGGCATTGAAAGGTTTCATGGTTTCTTTGACTAATTGAAACAACTCTGGAAACTCTTCCTTTACACGTTCCCGCAAAGGATTGACAATCGGAATTTTGAATAATAATCGATAATACGCTGGGCGAAAATGGGAGTATAGTTTACGGAAAATATCTTCACTGTCTTTATAATGGATACCACTTAATGATTCAAAACGAAACATAATTTTTTCCACAATTTCTGCGATAACCAGGCAGTCCTGTGTATCTTCTTCCACGTTGCCAACGCAGATGCCCAGTATCCAGGAGCTGATATAGTATTGATCAATAGGGGAAATGAGTTGTGTTTGTTTAAAGTGTGACAACAGCTCTTTTGTGAACTGGTATTCTTTCATTGTGGATAAGTCAATGACTTCTTGCAGGCGAAGGATTTGTTCATCCTGAGGAATATCACTGCTCATACGCACTTTTAGGAAACAGAAGATATAAATGAATTCAGTTAATCGATCTTCCACAAAACGAATATCATACTTATCTGCCAGCTCAGATATAACTAGGCGGGAATATTCAAATAAATCCAAATGGAAATCATCGATAAAGATATCAAATACTTTGGTATTATGTTCTTCGGCTAGAAAATAGATGACAAGTTCCATCATATAGCGGCGAATGGATAGTTCTGAACCTACCAGATAATAGCCTCTGGTACGATTATTTGCGACTTTGATATGATAAGTGGACAACTCCTGCTGGAGTTCTTTAAAGTCTAATAATGCAGTGGAACGGGAAACTTTTAAGGCATTGACCAAATCACTTTGAGATACATCAGACAGGTTTAAAAACAGCATGAGGTATAGATAGATCATACGTTCTTTTTTATTCATGACATAATATTTATCATCTTTTGCCTGTTTTAGTAGAAGGCGTAAGGTATGCTTGATTTCCTGATCCATCATAATATCTCCACGTGTGGAAATACGAATCGTATTGGCAGCGTGTTCTTTTAACATATGATTCAGCTTCTCCATACGGTAGGTAATCTGGCGTCTGCTTGCGCCTGTTTCCACTTCAATTTCTTTGGTTGTCAGAAATGATTTTTTTAGTAACAGGCGAATGAGTACCAACAGCTCATTATCCATAAAACATTCCCCTTTCTATATGATATAAATCTTCCATGTTTATTGTATGGAAAATATGAAGCGGTTGCAAGTGTTTTTCTGTATGATTATTGTTTCGCACTGTTACAAAATCTGAACATTGTCACATGTCTGATTTTTGTGATGGGAATTGACAAAAATTGAATATTAGTAATATTGAAAAAATGACGGTTTTATGCATGATTTTCGTGTATCATTTGTGTCTGATTTTTGTAAAGGTTAAACACAAAAGTTGAATATAAAAAGAATTGAAAGCGTTTAAAAATCAGATTACAATGTGAGTGTAAGATTTGATAGCGGATCGATACGATATCAAACAAACATGTATAGGAGGTGATAACCTTGTTGAAGGATTTAACGGATACATCCTTGATTCGATTAAACATTGAAGCTGATGACTGGCAAACAGCAATCCGCAAAGCGGCACAGCCACTTGTGGATCACAAAAAAGTAAAAGCAGCTTATGTAGATGAAATCATCAATGGTGTATTTGAGATGGGACCTTATATTGTCATTACCAAACATGTGGCATTACCACATGCAAGACCAGAAGCTGGCGCGCTAGAAAGTGCGATTGGTATTGCTACATTGAAACATCCAGTGAAGTTTGGCAATAAAGACAACGATCCGGTCAAATATCTGTTTTGTTTAAGCGCAACAGATAATATCAAACATTTAAACGCATTGGCAGAGCTGGCAGGGCTGTTTGAAGAAAAAGCATTCTTCGATCTGCTGGATCAGGCCAACACACCTGAAGAGATTATGGAATATTTAAACAAATAAAGGAGGATACATTTATGTATAAAGCATTAGTTTGTTGTCGTGCTGGTATGGGTTCCAGTATGTTATTAAAAATCAAAGCCGACCAGGTTATTAAGGAAAACAACTTTCCAATTGAAACAGAACATGGAAATTTGGATTCATTAATGGGATTTAATGGGGATTTAGTTATTACAATGGATGATTTATCCAATGAACTGGCAGATAAAGTGCCTTACGCATTAGGGATTTGTAATATCATGGATAAAGTCGAAATGAAAGAAAAAATGGAAGCTTTCTTAGCAACAAAAGGATAGAATGTATAGAAAATAATTAAGAGAGGAGATTTATATATGTTAGATGCTATATTAGCACAATCCAGAAATACAGCGCTGATCATGGGGTTGATCGCGTTAATCGGTTTATTACTACAAAAGAAATCAGCTACAGATGTTATGAGTGGCACAATGAAGACAGTGATAGGGTTTATGGTCTTCAATATTGGTTCCAATGCAATGTCTGCGGTTATCACAACATTCAACGAATTATTCAATACCGGCTTTGGAATCAACGGGGTTACCACACAGGTAGAAGTTGCAACCGGCTTAGCATTAAATACATATGGTACAGAAGTTGCCATGGTCATGCTGCTTGGTTTTGTTATCAACTTGTTAGTCGCTAAATTCACTAGATTTAAAGCTATCTTCTTAACAGGACAGCACTTCTTATACTTTGCATGTGTACTTGCATTAGTATTTATTTCCAGTGGACTTCCAATGCCTGTGACAGTCATTGGTGGAGGTATCATCTTAGGTTTCTGTGGTGCTGCACTTCCTTCTATGTGTCAGCCATTCATGAACAAAATCATTGGCGCAGACAATCTAGCAATCGGTCACTTTAACTGTATTGGTTATGCTTTCTCAGGTTATGTTGGTAAATTATTCTCTAAAGGAAATAAAGAACACAAAGACGCAAGTACTGTAAAAATGCCTAAATTCTTTGAATTATTCCGTGACTTTATTTTCTCCATCGCATTGTTTATGGTTATCTTATTCTACATTGCTGTTATCGCTTGTGTAGTCAATGGTCACATGGATTTTGTATTAGAAAAATCTGGCAATGATATCTGGTTTATCTATCCATTCTTACAGGCACTTCAGTTTGCGGCTGGTATGAGTGTATTGATTTATGGTGTTCGTCAGTTTATCGCAGAAATTACTGCAGCATTCGTTGCAATTTCTGAAAAATATATTCCTAATTCTAAACCTGCTGTTGACTGTCCTGCAATCTTCCCATTCGCACCTACAGCTGTATTGATTGGTTTTGTTGGATCATTCTTAGGTGGTTTGGTTGCTATGGCCGGTATGGTTATGATGGGTAGTGAAACCATTATGATTCCTGCTGCTGGTATCTGTTTCTTCTCAGGTGGTACTTGTGGTGTATTCGGTAATGCATATGGTGGATGGAAAGGTGCACTGGTCGGCAGCTTCATCGTTGGTATTGCCTTAACAGCACTTCCATTAATTCTGTATCCTGCATTTGCGCAGTTAGGTATTGCAGGCGCAAGCTTCCCGAATGTTGACTACAACATCATCGGCGCTATCTTAGATAAGATCTTAAGCATCTTTGCTTAATGAAATATATTAAGAACAAGGAGCTTCATCCTTGTTCTTATTTTTAAGAGGATAAGAAAATGACATGGATTCAGAATATAGAAAACCATCCTTATAAAGGGATGCTGGTAAAAATCATAGAAAATCCTGCAATTGTTTGTATGGCAAAAGATTGTGGCATGGACTTTCTGTTTTATGACCTTGAACACGGGGTACTTACCTATCGTAAGCTGCATGATCTCATGTTGTTTGGTAATGCCATACAATTACCATCCATTGTGCGAGTAGCACAATGTGGTAGAAAGGATATCTCACAGATTCTTGATTACGGGGCAAGGGGTGTCATGGTACCAATGATAGAAACCAGAGCACAAGCAGAGCAGCTGGTCGCATACAGTAAATATCCACCGATTGGAAAACGCAGTTATTCCGGAGGTGCCAATACCTTTTATGGCCCGGGTGGAAACCATGCAAAACATATGACAGAAATAAACGCCAATACCCTGTCCATCGTACAAATAGAAACCTGCTTAGGGGTTGCCAATATTGATGAGATATTATCAGTAGAAGGCATAGATGCAGTGATCGTTGGACCATGTGATTTAGGGATATCAATGAATAATCCAGACAATGTCATGGCATGTGAGGAGTTACAAATGATACAAAAAGTGATTGATGCTGCACATGCGCATCATAAGTATTTCGGCATTATAGGAGGCGTCGCTTTACTTCAATATTTTAAACAGGATATCGACTTCTTTCTATCTGCCATTGATACCAATATGATCAGAAATGCCATGATGCAGGCAGTCAATACATACGAAGATATGATAGGAGATTTAAAATGAATGAACAACAACAGATTAAAACATTCTTAGATATAGAAACAAATGAAATACAAAACTTCATTGATCAGATTGATGAAGCATCATTGATAAACGCAAGAGATTTGATACTTGAAGCAGAACGCAATAAAAATCGTGTACATGTGACAGGGATTGGAAAACCAGGACATGTGGCAGGCTATATCGCAAGCTTGTTGTCCAGTACAGGAACACCAGCCTATGAACTGCATGGAACAGAAGCCGTGCATGGAAGCAGTGGCCAGGTACAGGAAGGAGATGTGGTCATTGCTATATCCAATTCCGGAGAAACAAACGAGCTGAAAGCAACCGTAGAAACATTAAAACGCAATGGCGCTAAAATTATTTCTGTGACAGGAAATCCAGACTCTTGGCTGGCAAAACAAGGAGATGCTTATTTGTTTGCGGGTGTAAAACAGGAAGGTGATGATTTAAATAAACCACCAAGATCATCCATTCTAGCGGAAATTATTATCTTACAGTGTTTAAGCATTCTTCTACAAAATGAAAAACACTTAGATCCTAAACAATATGTCAAATGGCATCCGGGAGGAAGTCTTGGCAAGAGCATTAAAGAAACCTTAAAGGAAGGAGAACCAGCATGAATTTTGAAGGAATCATTACACCGATTGTAACACCATTTGATGAACATCAGGAAATCAATTATGAAGCATGTGGACAGTTGATAGAACACTTGATTGCCCATGGTGTAAAAGGCTTATTTATCTTAGGAAGCAATGGAGAATTCCATGTATTAGATGATGAAGAAAAGATCGCTTTCGCAAAATATGTCATAGAAAAAACCAACCACCGTGTACCCGTATACGTAGGAACTGGCGGCTGTTCTACCAAACATGTCATTGCGTTATCTAAACAAATGGAAGCCCTTGGCGCAGATGCCTTATCCATTATCACCCCATACTTTATCGCTCCAAGAGATGAAGAACTGATTGCGCATTATCAAATGATCGCAAAAGCAGTTCGTTTGCCTATTATTTTATACAATATCCCAAAGAGTACAGGTATCAATTTATCCAAGGCAGTGGTAGAAGAACTTGCGAAAGTAGACAATATTGTTGCCATCAAAGATTCCAGTGGCAATATGGATAATTTGAAAGATTACTTAGATGTCGCATCACGTTATGATTTTGAAGTACTGATTGGCTCAGATTCCAAAATGCTTCAGGCTTTTGAAATGGGAGCCGTTGGGGCAGTTGCCGGTACCAGTAATCTGTTATGTGATATCGATGTCGCTATCTATGACAATTATAAAGCAGGCAATATAGAAAAAGCACAATATTATCAAGAAGAAATAGAACCATTACGTGCTGTATTAAAACTTGGGACAGTACCATCCATCCTAAAAAAAGCTGTGCATATGGCAGGTATTCCGGTAGGAGATGCCCGTTATCCTGTATGTGCACCAGATGAAAAAACAACCCAGAAAGTAAAAGAAATGCTGGAATATTATCATATGTAAGAAAGGAAGATGTTTATGAAATCATACACGATCCACTACGATAGAACTTTATTATTAGGCAAAGGCATTATCAATTTGCTGCTTCTTGTTGTCATCTTTATCTCTATGGTTTTTTTACCATTAAATCCCATTGGCGTATTCATGATGTTAACACTATGCTGGTTCACAGGCAAATGGGGTGGCAGAGCCATCTATCGTTTTATCAAACATAAACCATTATGTGTACTTCGTGATAAAGAAATAGAAATCGCTATGCCATCAGGAGATGGGAAAATCATGGCAGTAAAAGATATTGAAGATGTGGAAATCAAAGAAGAAGCACACCGTATCCGTATGATTATCCATGGGGAAAACATTCATCATCCAAGTGGCGTGTATTTGATTGATTTGCACCATCCTTTCGCACACAGTCAGTTACAACAGGATAAAGAATACCTGTATCAATGGCTTCATAAGCATCATATTCAGGTGCGTATGGCAGCCTGTATAAAAAAAGAGGTAAACGTCAATGTATAAAATATTACAAAGAATCGATGAAATAAAAGCGATGGCAATCGTACGCACAGATTCTATCGAACGTGCTTGTGAAATCGCAGATGGATTGATCAAAGGTGGCGTACCCATCATGGAAATTAGTTTTACACTATCCAATGCCAATGATGTGATCAAAGCATTACGAGAACGCTATAAGGATACATTATTAGTAGGAGCAGGCACTGTATTAGACAGTGAAACAGCACGCCTTGCGATTTTAGCAGGTGCACAGTTTATCATTGCGCCAAATTTATCATTAGATGTTGCGAAAACCTGTAATCGATATCGTATCCCTTATATGCCAGGATGCACCAGTATCACAGAAGCAATCACAGGACTAGAAGCAGGCGCTTCTATGATTAAGGCATTTCCCATCTCAAACTTTTATGGTCCAGATTTAATCAGTGTATTTAAAACACCGATTCCCTATATGCCAATCTTAGCCAGTGGGGGAGTCACATTGGATGAAATCCCAGTATGGATCAAGAAGGGTGCCGATTGTTTAGGCTTTGGGGGATTATTAACCAAAGGTACATCTAAAGATATCGCAGAAAACGCAAAAGCCATCAGAAATAAAATAGATGAAACAATGAAAGAAGGAAGGAAATGAATTTAAAGAAACATGCGCAACAGATAAGAAAACGTATTGTGGATATGGTATATCTTGCCCAAAGCGGACATCCTGGCGGTTCCTTGTCAGCCGCAGATATTTTAACATACTTATATTTTGAGGAAATGGATATCACAAAAGAAAACGCAGACAGTATCGATCGTGATCGTTTCGTGTTGTCCAAAGGACATGCCAGTCCTTTATTATACAGCGTTCTTATGGAAAAAGGCATTCTATCAGAATCAGAATTATCCACCTTTCGTCAAATCAATTCCAACTTACAGGGACATCCTAATATGAATGAAGTCACAGGTGTGGATATGTCTACCGGTTCATTAGGACAGGGGATATCTGCAGCTGTAGGTATGGCACTCGCCAATAAAATTGATCACAACGATTATCGCATTTATGCCTTGCTTGGAGATGGAGAATGTGAAGAAGGTGAAGTATGGGAAGCCGCTATGGCTGCGGCTCATTATCAATTAGATAATCTTTGTGTCTTTGTGGATTACAATGGCCTACAGATTGATGGAGATATTCGTACAGTCATGAATCCTACACCAATCGATGTGAAATTTGAAGCATTTGGCTGGCATGTCATTTCTATTGACGGTCATGACTTTGAAGCAATCGCACAGGCATGTGCACATGCGAAAGCATGTAAGAATCAGCCAACGATGATTCTTGCCCATACGATCAAAGGCAAGGGCGTATCCTTTATGGAAAATAACCCCGCATGGCATGGAAGTGCACCGAATAAGGAACAATACCACATAGCTTGCGAAGATCTGAAAGGCGGGTGTGATCATGAGTAAAACAGCTACAAGAGAAGCTTATGGAAAAGCATTAGCCGGCCTTATATCCAAACGAAAAGATATCATTGTATTAGATGCAGATTTAAGTAAATCTACCAAAACAAGTGAAGCCAAAGCTGTATGTCCAAACCAGCATTTCAATATGGGCATTGCGGAAGCAAATATGATGGGGGTAGCAGCAGGACTTGCGGCGAGTGGAAAAACCGTATTCGCATCCAGCTTTGCGATGTTTGCGGCAGGCAGAGCCTATGAACAAATACGCAATAGTATCGCATATCCCAAATTAAACATAAAAATATGCGCTACCCATGCAGGACTTGCGGTAGGAGAAGATGGTGCCAGTCATCAATGTATTGAAGATTTAGCATTAATGCGTGTCATTCCTAATATGGTGGTGATACAGCCATGTGATGATATCCAAACTAGAGAAGTCATAGAATGCATCGCAGATTATCATGGACCATGTTACGTACGCCTTGGAAGAAGTGCTGTAGAAGATGTATATGAAACAACTTCCCATTTCCAAATCGGAAAGGGAAATATCTTAAAAAAAGGAAACCGTATCGCCGTCATTGCCAGTGGCGCAATGGTACAAGAAGCCATTCATGCCACACAGGATATGGACATTACCCTTGTCGATATGCCTTGTATCAAACCAATTGATGATAAACTTATCCTTGAACTTGCGAAAACCCATGAGTATATCATTACCTGTGAAGAACATAACATCATCGGTGGTTTAGGCAGTGCGATTGCTGAAGTACTAGCACCTTGTAAGCTGTGTAAGCAAATCATGATCGGTGTAAAAGACAGCTTTGGCGAAAGTGGAAAACCAGCACAGCTGTTTGAAAAGTATGGGATTGATGCGGCTTCTATCCGAAACGTTATACAGAGCCTATAATATAAGAAAACGATGCGATTGCATCGTTTTTGCGTTCGTCTTGCGTATTTTTTCTAATTTGTATAAATCATCACATGAGCTGTAAAGATGGCAGGTTTTAAATCGAATGTTATTTCACCATTATTTTCTGAAAGAACCTTTTTAACACTTTGTATCCCTAGTCCATGATTTATTTTATCTGTTTTTGTGGAAGTAAAATTCATATGTTCATCATATATCAGGTCATTAGAATAACTATTTTCCAGCTTAATAAATATCCTTCCTTGATTATATTTCATAGCAAAATTCACAAATGAGGCATCACTTTTGTCAGCAGCTGTAATTGCATTATCCAGCAAATTGCCTAATACAATCGTAATGAAATCAGAATCAATATTTAAATCATTAGGTATTTGTAAATCCATAGTATATTTTATATTTTTTGAAATTAAATATTGGATCTTGTAATTTAAAATACCATCAATGATATAATTGCCACTATTCATATATTCGCTACACAATGTTTTATCACTGAACTTTTTTAATTGTTGCGATAAAAGGTCATATTCTTTATGTTGTAAAAGATAATCAAACATTTGGACAAAGTTTTTAAAATCATGTTGAATCAATTTCACTTGTTCATTATTCGATTTCATTAATTCATATTGCGTCAAATAGTATTTATTTTGATTAGAAATTTTTAAAGATTCTGTATATATATGAACATCTTTTAGTATCGTATTGAATAAATAGAATACAATGGTGTTAATGAAAAGCATAGCACCTAAAGCAATGAGCATATGAGTAAAAGAGAGTTTGGAAGTTGTTAATATAAAAATCACAACAATTGTTAATAAGGGTAAGATGAAAATAAGTAATGAATAAATTTTGGGAACTAAGATGTCACTTTTCAAATATTTATAGTTTTTGAAGATGAGTGCAATTATATAAGATATGATATTAGTAACTAAAAAAGAAAAATCGGATTCATAATATTGAATTGGCTGGTCCATAGGAGCATTTAAAAAGCCATTAGATATAGCAAAAGCAGTTTCAACTAACATAAAAATTGCATATATTTCTATTGCTGAAGTAATCCTTTTTGTATTTTTTGTATCAAAATTAAAAGTTAGACAATAAATGAAAAGAATATTGATGAAAAGATTTATAATAGGTGTAGTTATAAAAATATATATAAGAATTTGAGTAGGATTGTATAGAAGTAAATGAAATCTATAGATATATTTATTTTTTATATGTTCACCTAAAAAAGCTTTTAAAAAAATAGAAACAATGTAAGTGTTTAATATATTAACAATAAGGTAAATTAAGAAAGCTTTGGTTGTCATCATAAGTCTAACCTATCCATTTCTAATTGTATTAATCGAAAAGATTTACGATAAGATTGACTAATTGGAATAATTTCATCATTCATCATTTTCACTTGATCATATTTGAATATTTTTACGTATCTGTAATTTATGATATAAGATTTATGAATTTGATAAAAATTATGATTGGATACCTGTTTCATAGCATTAGAAAAAGAGTCGTAATATAAAATATTCTCACCATTTTTTAAAACGATTTTTACCTGTCTGTTTTGCGCTTCCAAATAAAGAATGTCATGTATCGCTATTTTATTCATCGTTTGATTGCTTTTATATGTATAATAATCTTGATTAGTTTTTAGCAATTTTATTGTTTTATTTATACTATGAATGACTTTAATATCTTCAAAAGGTTTTGTAAGAAAATTCAATGGATGGTATTCAAATAATTTAAGTGCATAACTTGTTTTTGATGAAATAAACACAATCTGGCAAGTATCATTTTTTAAGTTGGATCTTATATGTTCACTTATCATAATTCCATTAGTTTCATCTAATTCAATGTCTAAAAAAAGCAAATCATAATCTATACTAGATTTTATTTTCTTGATGAAAGATGAACCAGAGTAATATATATCAATGGCTACATCTGTGTCATCTAACAATGGCTTAGATTGCATGATAATATTTTCTAATTGATTACATAGTCCAATATCATCATCACAAATTGCTATTTTTATCATAAAAGCACCTTCTATCTTATAAAAGTATCTATCCTACATAAAATATGGTTAAATGTCAAGATTTTTATTTTAATAAAAGTTTATCTGACTACATGAAAATAGGTTGTTTACTACAAGGTATATCATATTTATAAAAAGTCGTGATAAAGTATGCTCATGATATGGAGGTACTTATGAAAGATAAAAAGCTTAAATATGCAGTGCTATTAATTATTTGTATATTGATTCAATGCTTATGTTTATATTTGATATATGCGCATGATCATGATTGGATTGTATTTGCCAGTAGTTGTGGCATTGTGATATCCATGCTTATTCAAAAAAAATACTTAATCAATGAATTTAGGATGCGTAGAAAGATGATAAAAACAAAGGATGATATTTTATTAAATCATGAGATATATGCAGCAGCAAAAGCCTATCGTTTTATGTCTACATTATTTGCTTCATTTTTGTTAATTTACGCTATATCTGGATTATTGACAAAAGTTATTTTTTTCACTTTTGTCATCATATATTTTCTTTGTGAAATATATCGAATTTGTTTGATTAAAAGAAATGAGTAACACATATATATAAAAGCACACTCCATTTTAAATGAGGTGTGCTTTTAAGATATTATATATTATGTGTATGCAGATTTTTATAGGCATTTCTTATGACTAAAATCAACGTAATCATAAAAAACAACAAGCCAAATGTAGATAAATCTATCCACACAGTTAACGTAAGAATATAGAAAATCATAGTAACGATAAAGAGAACACTTAAGAAAAACTGGTTATCCAACAACTTTGTATCATGATTATCAGTTTTATGCCCATACACAACAAAATCTAAAATCAGTGTTATGATACCAATACCAACAACATTCACAAGCAAAAAAATCATCTTATCTACTTTCAAATAGTAGCATATCAAATTCACAATCAAATAGACAGGAATTACGACAGCGATTAGAAGCTTATCTTTTTTCATAGCTTTCTCCTTTTCTTTATAAAGAATACATTCAGTATATGCCTGATTTATAAAAAAGCAAGGTAGAATGAAAAAATAACTAATTGCATTTATAAATTGTTGTTTTTTTGCTTAAAGAGTAAAAATTATCGCAATATTTCATAATTTAAATACAAAATATTGTAAAAAAACATTTGAAATCATATCCTGAATTTGTTCAATACGAGCAATTTTATATGCGTATTTCTGAAATTAACTAAACATGTATACTTTCCTTCATAATTTTGTTAGTATACAGGTAGAAATTGATTCACATAAGAGTTTAATTTCGCTAATTAAGATTTTATTGTGAAACAAATGGAGGATAGAAAAAATGGAAATAAATAATACAGAGTATGGAAGTTTTATTGTATCGAAGAATGTTATGCATGGGAAAGCAATTGGTTATACATATCGTCAGGAAAGTGAAATTCCTGAACTCAATGGGTGGACAATATATAGTGTGGCAGATGATAATCAGTTTGTGAAAGACCATAAAAACTTTGTGATTTTAAATGCAGATACTATCAATACAGTATCTCCAATGATGTTGGAAATATTTGATGCACCTTATGGTACGGATTTATGTTGGAAGTATGATGAAAAAGGACAATTTGCCGGTTTCTATGATATGAATCAAAGAAAAGAAACATTTATTGATGATATCTTAAAAAAGAAAAGTAAAAAGTGAGGAAATGTAAATGGAAATAAATAATGATGATTTTGGTGGATTTATCGTATCAAAAAATGTCATTGATGGAAAACCAATTCGATATACATATCGGGAAAAAAGCACAATTCCACAATTAAATGGTTGGACGATCTATTCTATAGAAGATGATGATGCATATGTTAATGATTCTAATAACTTTGTGATTCTTAGCGCAGAATCCGTTTATCAAATAGCGCCATTGATGATACAGATATTTGATGCACCTTATGGAACTGATCTGTGCTGGCAATATGATGAAAACGGCAACTTTAAAGACTTTTATGATTTAACAAAAGATAAATCGATTTCATTAAAAAAGTTCATCAGGAAATATCTATAGTCATCGGTCATAAATTAATATGAGGAGGTATTCTATGGAAGATAAATCAAAATATACAATTAAACGGGTGTTAAAATAATGTATAAAATATGGTTAATGACATCCGCTAATGTAGCAAAAAATTTTAAAGATATCAATAATATCAATTGCCCTACATGTGGTAGAAAGACATTAGACTATCTTTATATCGGTGATAAGAAAACAAAAATAGGATATCTTCAGGTATGGTGTCATCATTGTTCAAATGGAATTCATATCAGCAGAGTCAAGATTCCTGAAGGTGCTAAGATGCTGCCATTTGATACGGAAAAAGACTTAAATGAAATCGTTCCAAGATATAATCATATTACACCTTAAAAATATAAAGTATATTTTCCATTAAAATGAGGTGGTTGTATATGGGTAAAAGAGAATATCCAAGTTTTATAATTGATAAAGAGCGATTCAAATTACGCAAATTAAATGAAAAAGAAGCATATGAATTTTTGAAATGGTATGTAGATCATATGGATGAGCGTATAGCGATATTAAAAGACTTTATTGATAGTGATCCTGAAATGAAAGATAAAATAAATCTAGATTTTTCAGCTGAATCATTGATACCATTAAACAAATGGCTTGCACGGCAAATAATAAAAGAATCAAAAGGCTTTCAATGGATGAAAGAAAGATTCAATGAGAAAGATTGGCTAGTACATCAATTAATTATAAATGGAAATATTTTTACAAACGAAATAATCAAAATATCTGTAGATATTGCATATTATTGGGCAAAGGTGTTTTTAGTGAATTATCCAAAGTTATATTGGGGGATAATAACACCAAAACAATTACCCGAATATGCATTACCTAATATGCCAGGATTATTTGGGTTTGATGATGAAGAATTTTTTCAACCTTGTCATATGACTCATATCGTGATTTTGAAGATATTAGATAATCCAAATGAATGTTATTTATTTGATACATATAAGTATTGGAAAGAAAATTTCTTGAAGGAAGATGTGAAAAAATAATCTTTAAAGAAGAATCTAAAGATATGCTGAATTAGCAACTTTAGATTTTTTTTATATACCATAATATTAATTTTTTTTCAAATAGATTGATAGAACAAGAATGTATGCTTTATACGATTACTTTATAATTTGTTAGCTATGATGCCCAAGGAGATCGTATCCGTTATCAGAAGAACTACAGTGAAGCCTATGACAATGATACATGGTATAAATCCCTGGAACAGACAAGCTTTGAAGAAGTAGAAGAACTGTTGGATGATAAGAACAGTGATCAGATCATAGAGTCTGTACGTTACCAAAGCAACTATCGTAAGACACATCACAAATGTGTACTGATGGAAGAAGAAAACTGGGATAGTGATGGAGATGACTGGGATAACAAAAACATTGCCTATATCTTAGACAAGAGCTTAGAAAATGCGGAAGTACTCGCAACAAGTACCGGTGAGATCAATATCTATGGACAA
>NZ_QVFI01000027.1:0-3647 GCF_003433845.1 Absiella sp. AM09-50 | reverse complement strand
GGTGAGATCAATATCTATGGACAAGATGAACGATTATCTACAGATTCCAAAACAAGTGATGGTATCAATAAAACAGTCAACTATGTCAATGGAAACAACAACTCTGTGTATGGCTTAGCAACAACAGAAAATGCATGAGGAGATATCCGCTACAAATATAAAACAATCGAATACACAGATTATGGATATAGCGATGACATCAAGAGTGGATTCGGTTATAATGGAGAAGAACAGGATGAAACAGGACTGATCTATCTTCGTGCAAGATATTATAATCCAGTAATAGGACAATTCATCCAGCTAGATGAAAACCGAGGTGATGCAGGCAATATCGAAAGCCAGAACCGCTATGCTTACGCATTAAACAATCCAAATAAATACATCGATAAGAATGGTCGAGCAGCCAGACTGATGAATGATGGAGGAAGTTCTAAGAAAAGCGGAGGACACCGTTCAGGCGGTTTTACTGGCGGTGGAAGATCGACTCAAAAGAAAGCAACAACCCAGATGACATCACAAGATCGCTACAATCTATGGAATGGCAGTGATTCATGGGATAACTATGGAGGAAAGCCAAAGGGTGTGTATGCGACAAAAGCTGATTATGATGCGGCACATCAAAAGCCATCGACGTCATATAAAGCACCACAAACACAAGACCAAAGAAATCCAAAAGCAAAGACAGCGAGTACAACAAGAGTCACATATGTACCAGAGCCAATTTGTGATTTTGTAAAAATAAGTTATATTATGTTAGGGGTTACACTGTCTATAAATAATGAAATAGCTGATGGAATCACAAAAGGCATTAGAAAAACTATAAATAGCAAAATAGAAGAATCAATGTCAAAATTGATAACGCTAATTATTGATCCGGGCAAATTTTTCAATGATATGTTGTCAGAAGCAATCAGTACACTAACATCACAACGTTCATTGACACAAGTTTTTGCAACTTTATTACTCAGTTGTATGACGGGAGGATTAAGTAATGCAATTACTAGTGGTATATTTGTAGGCTCTGGTGAAGTGTATGATGCAGCAAAAAGTGATTTCGATGTGGAAAAGTTTTTGGAAAACAAAGGTGTTAGTGATCCTCAGGAATATATCGGGACAGTCATTGGCGAATATGTATATGTCTATGCTCTAAGCAGGATAAATATGTCAGAAAGCATGAAATCCCAATTCAACTCTATTAAGCAAAGTCTGGAACAAAAATTAAACTCACTTACAAGTGGTTATAGTTATGCAGGGATACCAAATGGATTTTTTGATGAAATAATTGAAATTTATGGTAAAACTAAAGATATTGACTCGCTTAAAGTAATGTTATCAGAAATTTTCAAGATGCACACCCTACTAAACCTGTACAAATACATCATTTTGCTAGTAATAAAAGTAAAGTATATACTCCACAATTCGAACTAATACTTCAAAATTATGAAGATCTAGATTTAGATGGAGAGTGGAATAAAGAACCATTACATCATCAAGGAAGACATCCAAATGATTATCATGATTTTGTATTGCAACAAATGAAAGATATTAATTTAATAGCTCAAGGAAATTCAGAAATATTTAAAAAGGAATTTGAATCAAGAGTTAAAGATGTTATTAGAAATAAAGAAGAAATGCTCTATTCAGCTTATTGGAAAAAATTAAAATCAGGAAGTTAAGATATTTACCAAAAAGTAATTAAAGTTATAAGTAATTATGGTTGTGTTTACTAATTAGTAAAATATATTAAAGTAGAGAATGTTAAATACTATTTGGAAATTTTAGTATACATGTAAAGTATAGATATATATAGAAATATTATCATCAATTAAAATCAAAGATTTAAGATGCGTTAATCTTAAAGGTTCTTAACAGCCTTTAAAGTAAACAAGTAAAAATAATAATGTCGAGGAGGAATTTTCATGATATATAAACTGTTATTTGATGCAGATAGCGAAGAAAATAGAATCAATAAGGGAACACGGACAATTTTCATAGATCATACAAATACTAGAGATATTGAATATCCAGGAATAAAAAAGGAATTTTTTGATACCATTATATTTTCCGAAAATATAATAAAGGATTGGCCTAATGTTAATTTATACTACGATTCAAAAGTATCTGATAAAGAAATCGATTATTTGTACAATGTTATTTCATGGCCAATAATACATGAAAGAGTAAAAACAGTATTTGAATTAAAAAATATAGAAGGAATTACATATTACCCTGTTAAATTAATAGATATAACAAGTGGTAAAGTAAATCAGAATTATTATTTAATGTATATAAATAACTTTATAGATGGATATGATATGGATAAAAGTGAGTACAAATATAATGAAGAATATGATTCATACAGTTTCTTACCTCATGCAACATATTTAAAAAAAGATGTATGCAATCAATATGATATATTTAGATGCAAAAGATTCGTGATACCAATTTTTGTATCAGAAAAAATAAAACAGATTATAGAAGAAAATCAATGGATTGGCTTTGATTTAAGAAAACAAAAAGAAAGCTAATTAATAAGGTATATAAAAAATGAATTCCAAGTTGATTTAAGGTATCATTTAATTAATTTAATCATATATACTTTTTATAAAACTTTAAGCTATAATTATGAAAATAGTTATAGCTTTTAATATTGGAAATTACGGTACATCCAATCTATATGGAGATGCTGTTACTGATGCAAAAAACTGTGAACTTCAAAAGACTGCTTCTTTATTTAAAGAAGGGCATAATGAAGAAGAAATTCTTTATGAATTTTATGAAATTGCATATTTAGTAAAATAGAATAAGCAACATAATGCAGCAACCTATAATCAAAAAGAGGTAAAAAAATACACATATGACAACTATGGCAATGTCATCAAGACGGACAACGAAGGATATATCACAGAAAACAGTTATGATGATCAAAACCAGTTGATCAAAAAAGTAGAAAATACTGATAAGGTAACGACCTATACATATGATATCTTAGGCCGTATGATCAAACAGACACAGAATGGCAAAGTCATCTCTACAAATCAATATGATGCATTAGGCAACGTATTAGAAAAGATGGAAAACGGACTTCGTGTACATTATAGCTATGATGCCATGAATCGTGTCTTAGAAGAATCCTATCCAAACGATAAAGGTGAATACAGTACCATCTATACCCATACATATGATGAAACAGGCAATCTGATCAAGACAACAGATGCCTATGGCAAGAGTAAGAAGATGACCTATACACCATATGGAGAAGTTACCAGTGAAACCGATGAAAACGACCATACGACAAGATATGACTACGATGGTGTCGGTAATATCAAGAAGGTACAAAATGCGCTCGATCGCATCGTAAGATACGAATACGATGGCAATGGCAAGAAGAACAGCTACACGTATGATGCGATGGATGAACTAACAAAATCTATCAAGTACATCAAAGGAAAAGAAGTAACGACGACCTATGCCTATGACTTAAACGGCAATAAAGTAGAGATATCATCCAATGGTAAATTCAAACGATACCACTACAACAAGTATAACCAACTGACAAGCATCTTCACAGAAGAAGGCAGTACAGATATCTACTATGACAAGAATGGCAATATGCGAGATGTCTTATATGCAGGTGGTGGTAAAGA
>NZ_QVFI01000026.1:0-58681 GCF_003433845.1 Absiella sp. AM09-50 | reverse complement strand
TAAAGACAAAATCAATTTGGTTTCATTAAGACATTATCATATTCGAATCATAATATTTTAATTAAATATTGATAGTTTATCGTCAAATTGATATAAAATTTGATATAATAAACAAGTTAAGAGGAGTGATAAAAATGGATAAAAGCGAATTACAAGATTTGATAAATCATGGTGAAAAGATTAATGTTGAATTTAAATCTTGGGTGGAAACTCCGAATTTCAAGAATCTTATTAAGTTATGCGTAAAAGAAGTA
This sequence comes from Absiella sp. AM09-50, assembly GCF_003433845.1. Classification (NCBI taxonomy): domain Bacteria; kingdom Bacillati; phylum Bacillota; class Erysipelotrichia; order Erysipelotrichales; family Erysipelotrichaceae; genus Amedibacterium; species Absiella sp. AM09-50. The sequence continues at coordinate 58,427 of NZ_QVFI01000026.1, read as the reverse complement.
GTGGCATTAGCAAACTCAGAAGGTGGTTATTTACTTCTTGGAGTTGAGGATGATCAGCGTATTACGGGTTGTACAAAATACGATATCCAAAATATTATAGAAAGTATTTATGATAGAACTGTGCCAAACTTGTTCACTAAAGCAGAAGCAGTCACAATTGATGGAAAAGATGTTATCGTGATATATGTGGAAAAAAGTAAACGGCTTTGTGGAACATCTTCTGGGGAATATTATAAACGATTAGGAAAAAACTCTAAACCATATACTCCAGAAAATATGAAAGACGAAATTGTGGAAGATATTGATTATTCCGCACAGATATTAGAATGTACCTCAGAGGAGGATATCAATTTGCTGGAGGTTTATAAACTAAAAGAAAAATTGAAAGTAAGAGATAAACAATCAACATTAATAGAATTAGATGATATGTCTTTTTTGAAAGATCTTTCTTTGGTTAAGGAAACAAAAACGGGCGATAAGCTTACGGTAGCAGGATTGCTTTTTGTAGGGAAAGAAGCTTCTATTCATAAATATATGCCTCAAGCAGAATGTATTTATTTACATTATAGTGATGATAACAGAGAAGAATATGATAATCGTATAGATTTGAAATTACCTATTATTTCTGTGCTAGATCGTTTAACAGAAAAAATCCAGGATTATAATCATCTAGTCAATATCCAGGTTGGATTGTTTAGACTTGAAATCTATGATTTTTCTGAAAAGGTTTTTCAAGAAGCACTTTTAAACGCGTATACACATCGTCGCTACGATAGTCCGGGATCCATATATGTAAAACATTATTCTGATCAATTGATTATTGAAAGTCCAGGCGGTTTTATGGCGGATATCAATGAAAAAAATATTATCACACATCCATCAGTACCAAGAAATAAATTAATTGCTGAGACATTACAAAGATTAAGATATGTTCAAAGAACAGGTCAGGGAATTGATATTATATTTAAAGAAATGGTTTCAATGGGGAAACCATATCCAGAGTATACAGCATATAAAGATGCAATCAAACTAACATTATACAGTTCTATTGAAGATGAAGGCTTTGTGAAATTTATCGCAGAAACCCAGGATAAAAATAATAATTTATTTACATTGCCTGAACTAATGGTTTTAAGGTATTTATTTGAAAATAAAACAATATCTCTTTCAGAGGCTGCTGATTTAACGCAATTAAAGTCGGATGATGCTAAGCATGTTTTATCAAAGTTAGAGCGATTATCTTTAATTGAATTATCAGGAAGAATCTATATGTTAACTGCAAAGGTTTATCATGAGGTAAAATCTGATATACAATATACACAAGATCTAACTGCAACATATATAAAAGCAAAAAATATGATTTTAGAATATTTAGAGATTAATGGCAGCATTAATAATGAAACTATCAGAGAGCTATGTAGATGCACTAGAAAACAATCATATTCTTATACTAAAAGAATGAGAGAAGAAAATGTAATTAATATGATCGGTAAAGGTAAATCAGTTCATTATGTAAAAAAATGATATTTTAATTATCTTTACTATTGAAATATATATTATATTAGTGATTATGCATCCAAATTATTTCGAAAAATATGATTGTTATTATTTTGATATAAACCAATGCGCTCCAAGTACGCTCCGATATGCTCCAATATGCTCCAATGCGCTCCAATACGCTCCAAATGCGCTCCAATGCGCTCCAAATACGCTCCGATGCGCTCCAATGCGCTCCATAATCAATTATTTGAGGACAGTACAAAGCTGTCCTTTTAATTTTTTTGTAAAAAATTCTTAAGAAATATTGACTTTCCCCTTAGGGTAGAGCATATAATTCATCACATAGACAGGAGGCATTCAAATGAATTCTATAAAAATTGAACATCTATCATTTGCATATGATGAGGTGGATGTATTGCATGACTTTTCCTTAGAAATAGGAGAAGAAGGTTGTGTGCTATTGGCAGGAAGAAATGGCAGTGGTAAAAGTACACTATTAAACCTATTATGTGGCAGTCTTTTGCCATATGAAGGAAGTGTTGAGCGAAATGGTATACATATAGGTTATTTGCCTTTTGATTCTCCTTTGATAGAACAATTAAGTGTACTAGATAACTTACGATATTTCTATCGCTGTTTTCATCATCAGGATTTCGATTTACAGAGTCCGTTTGTTCAAAAAGTATTACAAGCCTTGTCAATAGACTATTTAAATCAACGTGTAAATAAATGCAGTTCTGGGCAAAAACAAAAGGCAGGGATTGCGATGATTTTATTAAGTGGTGCAGATATGATTGTGATGGATGAACCTTTTGTGGCAATCGATTCTAAAAGTGTTATTAACTTGATTGAACTTTTGCAAGAAATGAAAGAACATACAACTTTTTTATTAACCACTCATACGATTGATCAATTAGAGCCATTAGCGGACCGCCTGATTTTATTAAATGAAAAAGGTATAGCAATAGATACAAAAGATAAAAATCAATTACATGCATATTTCAAAGGTGATGTTTTATGAGATGGAAAATGATTTGTAAAGATCAAGACTGGAAATATCTTGCAATTGTGATGATTCTAGCGTTTCTTTATGCGTTTGGTACTTATAATGAAGATTCCTTAACAATCGTTGTAGGAATCTTAGAGCCAATGACACATGAACAGCTAATGATGTCGATATCTGCTTTTCCGGCATTTGCTTTATTATTTCTGTTTTACCGGATTATGGCACATCACGAAACCAAAGGACGATGGAAAACATTATTAGCATTTCCAATCCAAATACGAAAGTATGTCGCAGGGCTTCTGCCACTTGCTTTTATAGCACAACTGATACCATTCTTATTATCACAGTTGATATATTATATATTATCTTCAACGATTTCGCTTTCCTTTATAAGCTTTATGCTTGTTTTACAAATTGTTTATTATGTGTCATTTTTTTACACTACCTTTGCGACAAAAAGTGGTTATTTTGGGGAAGGAATCAGTGTAAATATCGTAAATCCATTAAGAGAATTAATGCCAATATTTTTGATGTTTTGTATTTTAAATATTGGTAACTGGATATCTTTTATAACCAAATATCAGTTCATTATCTTATGCATCTGTTTACTGTTTTTATTAAGACTATTTTGGCATCTGCCTTATCTTATGATTATGAAACAGCATCGTGAACTTATGGTGGAAAGATTATTTTGTGGAAAACAGGCAACTGCAATGGAAAGGAAAAAACAAAAACAGCAACAGCGGATAGATAAAGTATTACAATATATATTTCAACATTTTCCATGGAAAGGAAAGAATTACTGGATATGGGTTGCGATTATTGATGTCAGTCTAAAACAAAAAGGCTACCCCTTATGTATCGCATTATTTTTCATGTTGCTTGCGATTGATCAAGGACAGCCTGTATTTGGATTATGTGCGTGCTTGTGTATCATCTATTTTCTTTACTTTGTTTATACCCAGAAAAAGGTGATAGAACGCGTGTCAATTAAATAATTACATGAATGCAGATTCGTCGTATCCTAAACATACGATACAGAAGATTGCTTTAGCGATTTGTAAGAATTTTGCCATCATGTATCCCTCCTATCATTGACATCTATAGTATAATCAAAGTAGAAAAAAACTGCGTGTGATTGAACTTACAGTTTCATAACAGATTTGTAAGTTATGGTTAGAAGGTGTAATTTATGTTATTTCATGAAGTAATCAAAGAAACAGGTATCACAAAAAAAGCGTTATTATATTATGAAGAAAAGGGATTGATTGAAGTTTTGCGCAATGATAACGGCTATCGTGAATATCGTGAAGATCAATTATTGATTTTATGGAAAATCAAAGTATTGCGGCAACTAGACTTTTCTATTTCTGAAATCGAAAATATCTTAAAGAAGGAGCATGATGAAGAAATCTTTCAAGACCATTTTAATGAAATTGATAAACGAATGGCACTATGTCGTATACAAAAGGCGTATATCAAAGCTGTATATAATCAAAAAGATGAAACATGTTCAACCTATGCCCGAATGGATCAAGAATTGAAGGAGGAATACGAATTTCAGGATAGTGTCAAAATCACAATGCAGGAAGATAATAAACAATTCACATCTAAATATTTTATGGAATTTATGATGGGATGCTTTTTACTGTTTTGTGATAAAGACTGGCTGCCGATTGTGGGATTGATTATGGTACTGCATGTGCTATATATTTTTGTAAGAAGCTCTGCAGATCAAGATGGATTGCTCAGAGTGTATATATCTAGTATGAAGGAACTATTGCGTAAATGGAAAAGAAAAAACAAACGAGAGGAATCATGATCATAAGATTCTTCTCGTTTTGCTTTGCACATGTCATAAAATGTTTGCGTAAATATTATATCGAAAGGAACATGAGCATATAAAGTTGTTTGATACACCCTTGTGTACTGATATTATATATAGAAAAATATTTTGCTATATCCTCATAATAATCTTTCATGCTTTGCTGTTGCTGTTCTCTTACTTTTATGAAGTCTTGTATGTTACATTATCCTTTATAAATGCAGGCATTCCTCCACATAATATATAATTTTTAGGGGCTAAAGATATATCTTATAGATACTATCAGGGACTATTTTTACATATCCAATCGAATGAAGTTGACGCAGCTATTGCTACTTTCAGTAGGCTGCCACTGGCTATATTCATAGCACATGTTGCAACTTTTATGTACATATTTCTTGCATCAAAACAATTTTCATGTACATAAAATATGCAAAAGACAAAGAAAAAGGTATATCGAATATACGATATACCCTGAATATTAGCGATAATTACGCATGAAGTGATCGATTCTTTCGATTGCTTCTTTGATATGCTCAATGCTATACGCATAAGATACACGGACAAAGCCTTCACCAGCATCACCAAAGGCTGTGCCTGGGACACAAGCTACTTTTTCTTCTGCCAATAATTTTTCACAGAATTCATCACTTGTTAAACCGGTAGAGCGAATATCTGGGAAGATATAGAAAGCACCATGAGGCAGATGTGTTGGCAAGCCAATACGATTAAAGCCTTTTGTGATAAAGTTTCTTCTTGATTCATAGGCTTCTTTCATTTCCGCAACATGAATATCACCATTATGAAGTGCCTCAATCGCACCATATTGTGCAGCAGTAGGGGCAGACATAATAATGTACTGATGGATTTTATTCATAGCAGCAGTGAATTCTTTGTTGGCAAGAGTATAACCTAAACGCCAGCCAGTCATCGCAAAGGCTTTTGAGAAACCGTTGATAACAATGACCTGATCTTTGATTTCCTCAAAGTTCGCAAGTGAACAGAACTCTCCATCATATGTTAATTCAGCATAAATTTCATCACTGATGACGATTAATTCATGTTTCTTGATGATTGGCACAAGCTTTTCATAATCTTCTTTCGTCATGACACCACCAGTAGGATTGCTAGGATAATTCAACAGCATAACCTTGCTTTTTGGAGTAATGGCAGCTTCCAGTTTTTCTGGTGTTAATTTAAATTCATCTTTATGCTCCAATTTGATATGCACAGGTTTTGCGCCACATAATTCTACACTTGGTGTATATGCGACATAACATGGCTCCATTAAGATAACTTCATCTCCTGGATTAACAAGTGCACGCATGGCGATATCAATTGCTTCACTGCCACCAACAGTCACAATGACATTATCATTTGGATCATAATCCAGATTAAAACGGCGTTTTGCATAGGATACGATTTCTTCTCGCAGTTCTAATAATCCCTGATTTGCAGTATAGTGCGTTCTGCCTTCTTCAATGGAATAGATTGCGGCTTCACGAATATGCCAGGGAGTATCAAAATCAGGTTCACCAACACCTAAAGAGATAACTCCTTCCATTTGAGAAGCTAAATCGAAGAACTTACGGATGCCACTGGGGCGAATCGTCTGTACTTTTTCACTTAGAAATTTTTCATACATTATGGCGTCACAACCAATCTTTCGTTATGTTTTTCTTCTTCGTCAAAAATAACGCCGTTTACTTTATATTCTTTTAATACGAAGAAAGTAGATGTGGAAACCACGTTTTGTGTTGGTGCTAATTTTGTGCCAACAAAGTTACTGACTTCCTGCATCGTTTTTCCATAGATAATTACGATGAATTCACTTTTTCCACTCATAAGATACATAGTATCTACTTCAGGATAACGGTATATATTCTTCGCAATCTTGTCATAGCCATAATCACGTTCTGGTGTGACTCCTACTTCAATCAACGCCATCACTTTTTCTTTATTTGTCTTATCCCAGTTAATGATCGTGTGGTATCCACAAATAATTTTTTTCTTTTCCAGATCACTCATCGTATGAATGACACTGTCTTCGTCTTCTAATAAAACATCTGCCAAATCTCTTGTAGAGTAACGGGCATTTGTTTCCAGAAGAGATAATAGTAATTCAGTCTTCATTTTTCATCACCTTTTCTATAATATGTATCTATTGTATAATGGATTCAAAAGGAAGTAAACCAGGAATTTTCATAGGATTCTTAAGATTTTGAAATAATACATGAAAACAAAGCGTTATATTTATGAAAGGAAATGGAAGAAGTATGGATAAACAGGAGGAAATGTTGTGTGAAACGATAGATGATTTCATTGATCGCTATGGAAATATGGTTTATCGCGTCGTACTACAACATATGCAGCATGAAGCAGATGCTCAGGATGTTTTACAGGATAGTTTTGTGAAAATCATGAACGCAAAACGACCAGAATTTGAAAATGTTTATAAAGAAAAAGCATGGGTACTACGCATAGCAATCAATACATGTAAAGATCATTGGAAACATGAACGTATCAGAAAAACAGTAGAATTAAAGGATCAATATGCACAAGAGGAAACCTACACACCCCTTGTGGTTTTGCCATATGTTAAAAAACTGCCACAGAAATATCGGGATGTTGTCTATCTTTTTTATTATGAAGAATACAGCGTAAAAGAAATCGCATCTATTCTGGGAAAGAAAGAAGCAACGATATTAACGTGGTTAAGGCGAGCAAGAAAATGTTTAAAAGAGATGTTGGAAGGAAGTGATATCTATGAAGAAATATAAAGATGATCTGAATCATTTTAAATTAGATGAACAACAGATTGCCCAGCTGAAATATCAGGTAAAAACGAATCAGACAGTTAAAAAACGTAGAAAAAAAATTTATCTGCCAGTGGGAATCGTCATCATTACCGCAATACTCATCATCTTTTTAATTCCTAAGCCACATGTTTCTTATGGTGCAATCACTTATCTGCCCAATATTCCACAGATAGAAAAAAAGACTTATACACCACAAAGCTATGATTGGCTGGGTGGTGGTATATTCGATTCATTATTTGATAAAAACCGCAAAGATGTTTATGATAACACATATGAAGATATCAAAGCATTGCCTGTTTATCGATATCAAAATGTGGATCTTCAAGCCGCAGAGATTGGTGATTTTGAGGATAATGTTTTAAAGGAACGCATGCAGCTTGTGAAAGAACAGCTACAAATGGAAGGACAGATTCAATCATCAAATGATTATGATGTAAGATATCACTTAGAAGATGATGAAAAAAATGTTTCTGTATATCGTGATGCCTCCATTCATATCCAATATAAACAGGAAATAGAAAGAAGTACTATAAGCAATAGTGAAAAAATGCTTCAACTTGCGAAACAATATCAATCAGTTTATGCGCAAACAAGAAAGATTACATCACCTATATATCATGTGATTGAAACAGGACCTGATGCATTAGAAGTTTTGATTACTCAAAAAAGTGAAAACGCACCAATATATGCGGAAGGTAAAGATGCCATTCATTTCACAATAATAGATACATTAGAAGCAGCGTATCCCTGTATCGTGCTTCCTTATCAAAAAAATATTGAAGAAGTGGATACAATGCCTTTGATCAGTAAAGAAGAAGCTGAAGAAAAACTCTTACAAGGAGATTATTATTACTTTTTCCATCATACAGAGTTCACAAAAGAGGACATCATTGGATATGATTTATTATATCCTACACTTAAGCGGATACGAACATTTTTACCATATCGTCTGCCTGTATATCGCTTTTATATTCTAAAAGCGGAAGGTATTTATTTTTGTGATGTTGTCGCAATTACAAGTGATGCTTATGAGCGTTTGACAGATATGAATCCTTACACAAAACAGAAGCCGTGAAAAATAATTGAAAATTAGAAAAAATCAAAAAACAGTATCCTAAAATCAGGAAAAAACGGTAAATTTATGAAATACATCGGAAATACAATTCACGTATACATTATGTCGCATTACGTGATAAAATAATATTACATTGTAGATATCAAAGGGGAAATGATTATGGCAGTGAAGAAAAAGAAAAAATTAAAAAGAAAGATAAAAATTATACTTTTATTATGTTTAAGTATTTTATTGGTTGGCTGTGCTGGTGCAGCTTATTATATTACACAGGTATATGAAGATATTACACAAAAAGTGAAAGAAGTAACGTTAGATTATAATGAAAAAGCGCCAACCAACAGTTCCTATTATTTTGAAGGACAACGAAGTGATGAAGAATTTGATTCCTCATTATTCAAGTTTGATGAAATCAAAGACTATACAGTTACCTTACATTTCAGAGATAAAGATTATCCAGTGATTTTTCATGTGGAAGATCATGTGAAACCAAAAATCACACTCCCTGTAAAGGAAGTGGATTTGTATAAAGGATTTTCTATTAAAGATCTATATACCGCAAAAGATGAAAAATCAAAAGTAAGTGTGACACTCAACATGAAAGAAGAGGACTTTACTGTAGGGGAACATGAATTTTGTGTAAGTGCAAAAGATCAAAGTGGCAATACAGAAAAGAAGTGTCAAGTTATCAATGTGATAGACAGTACGCCAAAAGTAGATGTAGTATCAAAGGTATCCTTTGATTATGATTATAAGAATATGAGTTTAGAAGCAATCTTAAAGGATTATATGAAAAAAAGAGGTCTTACCACACAGGTTGCGATCAGTTATCATAGTTTTACGACAGGTGAAGAGTATTTTGTGAATGGTAATCAATGGATGGTGGCAGGAAGTACTTATAAATTGCCTTTGAATATGTATTATTATGAACAGGAGAATGCTGGAAAGATATCACAAAGTGATTTGCTGCTTTATGAGAAAGATGATTTTGAAGAAGGTGGACCAATCGGGGATACAAAGAAACCCGGAGATAAGATATCTATCGCAGACCTGCAGTTTTATAGTATCGTTTACTCTGACAACACAGCATCCCGTATTCTGTTTAAAGGCATAGGTGGCTGGGGAAGTTATCGTGAAGCAATTAAAAAATATAGCTCCATTAATTATGAAACGCCATATTATTCCAACAATATTACTGTACATTATATGAATGATGCACTGGTATATTTATATCAGCATCTAAACAGCTTTCCTGAGCTGTCACAGCGATTATATGGAGTTGCGCCAGGAGATTGTCTGAAGCGTTATTTAGATGTGCCAATTATGCAAAAGGATGGCTGTTATGGTAGTGCATGGAATGCCGCAGGACTGGTAATGAGTGATCATCCTTATGCAGTATCTGTATATACTTCTCTTGGAGAAGCAGGGAAAAATGTAATGGGTGAAATCAATGTGCTTTTATATAACTATGCACAGGCACATTAATACAATGAAAAAGTGAAAAAAATGAAATAAAGATTGAATTATTTTCAAAAGGTTGTACAATAAAATTAGGAAAACAACAAAATGAAAGCGCTATGGTTCCCACTCATCATCGGGAACCTATTCATATACAACAGTGACATAGTTCCATTTATCTTCAAATGTCAAACATACGTCAAGGAAAGGAGGAAAACTATGGCAATTTATGATATTTTGAGTGAAGTTCAAGATGCTAGAGAAGGGAATACCGGAATTTGTGAATTTAATGGCTTTTTAGAAGATTATCTTTCCACGATAGAAACAGTAGAGGGCAAAGAGGAAGTTTATACTTTATTATCAAAACTGTTTGAAAAGGACTGTAATCTCAAGATTTGTGTAGGTCTGAGATTAAATATCAATAAAGATGCAATCGCAAATCAAATCATCCGTTATAAGGATGCATTCAAATTGCCTAAAGGAAGCATTGTATGTCCTTACGTAGTATATGGGAAATTCGATGACGTCCAAAAGGCAATCATATTGACATTAGGAGATAAAGAAGAATATGTGAAAGCAAAAGCGTTGTATTATGTAATGAGCGAACCAGAAAATGAATATGAGGGAACTCGTAATGAGATTATCGCAGACTGTATGAATGAGGAAAACGTGGAGCTGATGCTTCAGGCAGTTGATTCATTCTTCTTCCAAAACAGTAAAGCAGGTATCGTTCAGCGTAATCTGGATTCTAAAATGTTTGACAGTTATGCAGAAATGTATGATTTGGCAAATCAGATGGGTAAGGAACAGGAAGCGTCTTTAAGGGAAACGCTTGCGGCCAGTGAAAACAAGGAAGCATGTATCAATACCTTTATTGCGAATTGGTTCCTTTTGAAGAAATTCTCTTATGTACAATACATGATGGATAAAAATAATCTGAATGCTGTACATGAAGGAAATGTAAAACGTCAGCGCCAGGTTGCGAAAGAAAAAAGCGATGCAATCGGTTTTGTGTCTTTCAGTGAACTATGGAAATTAGCAAAAGAAGTTCGTTAAAATAAACGGTGGAATATCATCTATTCGATGATGCTTCACCGTTTTTAAGCATTTTTGGTTTTTATGATAAAGAAGATACATCCACCAATCAAAATATTCAGATAATATGTCGCAAATCGCCATAAGATCATGATACTGCTGGCATATATCTTTCCAAAAGGTACGCTGAATATTAGTATAAAGGCACTTTCTGTCCAGCCTGAATCTCCTGGTAATGGTGTTAAAGCATTTAACATATGAATAAAACATGACAATAGTAAAATTGTCATGATATCCTCAAAACTTAAAGGCAAGCCTAATCCAATACCAACCAGATAAGGGATACTGTAATAAATAATTTGTCTTAATAAATCAATGATCACACCTTTTTTAATCAGACGCTTATCTTTTTTTAACTGTTTGATTTCCTTTGTGAAATATTCTACCTGAAGATTCCACTTTTCTAAGATTTCCTCTTTCTTTTTAATGATATGAAACTTTTCCCCAAGGGAAACGACTTTTTCACTGATCCAGGTATATAATTTAGGAAAATGTGACATGGTCCACAGAATCAATATAACGGAAGCATTGATGCATAGACCTGCCAAAACCAATAGGAAATAACCAGAAAAGGTATGAATAGAAAAAGTGAAATGTGTCATAATCAAAAGACATGCAAAGCCAACCACTACACTTTGGTAAAGAAAAAACTCTTTCCACAAGATACTTGCGATATCTTGATAAGAAATGGCAAGTTTACGAAAAGCATAAGTCTGTGCTACCTGTCCACCACCCAAAGGTGTCACCCCGTTAAAGAATGCGGCAATATAAGCGTTGTAGCAGCCATCCTTGAAAGTTACATCTTTTTTATATGGCTTTGTGATCGTATATAACATATATCCCTGTAAAAGATAATATAAAATACCAAAAAGAAATATAATGCCAATCCAGACAAGGGATACGCTTTTTAGATTATGCAGAACTTCTTGATAATCATCCTTAAGCGCAAACCAGAAAGCAAAGCTAATGAGCCCTATCAACAATATCATTTGCGCAATTGTTTTTTTCCAGTTTGTTGTCATACATGTCTTCCTTCCTTTACTATCGTATGCTTATTTTGTTAGTATAGCACTAAAATTCATGAAGAAATGTAAAAATATGGTTAAGTATTGCGTAGCATCCCTGATTTGCCGTATACTAATAGCAATTGGAGGTAGATGTAATGAAGTATTGCAGTACATGTGGACATCCACTTATTTTAAAAGAACATGAACATGAAGGAAGGATACCTTATTGTGAACAGTGCCAAGAATATCGTTTTCCTGTATTTAGTACAGCTGTTTCCATGGTGGTATTAAACCCTGAAAAAGATAAAATATTATTAATTAAACAATATGGCAGAGATCATAATGTACTGGTCGCTGGATATGTAAATCAAAAGGAATCTTTAGAAGAAACATTAATTCGTGAGCTGGAAGAAGAAATTGGTCTGAAGGTAAAAGCTTATCGATATAATCGCAGTGAATATTTCCCCAATACCAATACCCTGATGTGCAATTTTACAGTAGTGGCTGATGATGAGTGTCTGGATCATGTCAGTGATTGGGAAGTAGATGAGGCAAAGTGGTACAGCTTTGAGGAGGCAAAACACGAGGTAAAACCTTGTTCCTTAGCCCAGCGGTTTTTATTTGATTTTTTTAAGAAATGGCAGGATGCAAACAACCGCTATGATTTCAGCTGGATGGAAGTCAAAGATACAAAAAAGGAATCGTTATGATTCCTCTAATGTGATATCCATATCTATTATAACATCTTCAATAAATTCAGGAAGGAAAGCACCATTGCTCATTTCACTGATATCCTCATCGATTGCATCTTTTACTAGAAATGTATAAGTTACCTGTTCATCATATACCTTATCTAATATGATAATATGATTTATACGCAGGTAATGGTCAAGTTTTCCAATCAGGTCATAAGAAAATGTGAGAGAATATTTCTTCATATTTTCTTTTTTTGTGATAACAGCGTGCTGCAGGGCATTGGATACACTTTTAGAATATGCCCGAATCAATCCACCAGCACCCAATTTAATACCGCCAAAATAGCGAACAACAACCGCTGTGATATCCTGCATCTGAGAATGCATTAAACATTCCAGCATGGGTACACCGGCAGTACCAGAAGGTTCCCCATCATCATTGCTTCGTTGTAATTCATTATGTTCACCAATCACAAAGGCATAACAATGATGTGTCGCATTGGGATGTTCCTTCTTGATTTTTAAGATAAACGCTTTTGCGTCTTCTTCACAAAAACTTTTATGTAAATAGCACAGGAAGCGGCTTTTTTTGATATCTAGCTCTTCCATATGATCTTCTTTTAATCTGTACATAATATCACCGTATCTATTATATCGGAAAAGAAAATATAAAAAAAGAAAATTCGTTTGTGTATGTAAAAAAAAGATACCTAGCGCTTAGAAAATATGGTATCATGATAAGGTAAGGGCAATATAGATTGTCTGATTCATGCAGATCTTTCATGGTATGAAAAAAATTGCGATGGAGGGCATAAGCAATCTTTTAAATCCATACAAAAGACCTGTTATGAATATGCATAATTGACAGGGGTATCCATATGAAAGAAGTTAAGACGAAGTTTAAAGAGGAACAGATGTTCTATGGCTTTAGTACAATTTCCAATGAAAAAGAAGCAAAGAAAGACATGCTTGAATTGATTGACCGTATCAGACGTGTCAGTAAATGTGATACAGTTCTTCCCTATGTTGCGTTGATCAAAGATTTTTATCAGGATGAAGGAGAATTTCAGCTGTTTGTTGGAAGAATGGAATATCACCCTGATCTGGAAAAGCTGGTGGTTGTGGAAGGCGATTTTGCGACTGCGGAAGTTGAGCCGGCTTTTGGTCGTTTCTGGAGAAAGGCGATTACTTCTACAGAGCGCTACATGGAAACAAAATGGGCAGATAAAAATGGTTATACACCAGGAAGTGTAAAATATCTGTTGTTTAGTGAAAAGATAAAAAGTGAACATCCTACATTGGATTATTATATGCAGATAGAAAAGAAATGAAAAACATAAAGTCACATTTGACCTTATGTTTTTTTTGTGGAAAAAAAGAAGTGAATGAGGTTTCACTTCTTATCTAACTATTGTGCCTTAAATTCAATAAACTTAATTTCTCCCGGCGCAAAGTCCATAGGGATATTCTGGAAATCATCCATGAATACATCATGGATATAAGGATCATTTGTGGAATAGATCTGTAAGATGCTTTGATAACGAAATGGCAGCTCACTCATTAAATTCTCCGTGTGGATATGCAAATGAACACTTTGATGTACATTAGTATTACATACCACCAATAAAGCTTTATCTTCCTTTACATAAGTAAAGCCGATACCAGCATCTCTTGGTGTATCAAACCATACAGGGATACATGCCTGTGGTGTATGGATTTCTTCTATATACTCCTCACGGATGTGATTAGCGTGCTCCATTAATGTAGGCAATGTATTTAAATCATGAGCAAGATAGTTATAATAATAACGATCAATATATGCCTGCTTCAGATAACGGGTATCTGATTTAGGAAGGGAGTACAAATACTTTTGATCCCCGTATTCACTAAGCTGCAGTGGCTGTACCTCATAGCTTTCCACACCATTCATATACATTGGAATGCCATTTGGTAAAAACATATTCATGATACTTAACATATTTGTCAACGTCTTGCCATTTTCTAAACAGCTGCTTCTTCTGGAATCATAAAATTCACTGGCAGCAAACATTGGACATACGCAGCCTTTTAACTGATAAGCAAAGTTATGGAAGCGATATTGTTCAATCTGGGTTTCTTCATAAGCACTGTTTCCAGATATAGCATCATATCCTTTACGTTTCCATAAGGCACCATTTTCATGAATGGTATCTTCCGCAATCATCACAAAGCCTTTTTTATTTTTCTTTGCTTGTACAGCCATTTGTTTCTGAAGCTTTTCCGGAATCAAAAATGGTTTACCAAGGAAAATACCATCCACCTGTAATTCATTCTGATACCAGATGATATTCTCTGTTAAAGTATCCCAAAGTGCTGTGAACGGTTTTTTGGCAGGATGCAGATCTGCACGGATGATATCCTGTGTCATATAAGGGATACCGGCTTTTTTCAGCTCAGCAGGTGCGTGTGTATGAATATCTTCATAGAAGCGAAAATATGTTGTATCCTCATCAATAGGAAGATTGGCATTGATTTGATCAGAAAAAGCAGGTGCTAATACTTTCTTACAAGGATCATCATGTTTCACAAACTTTTGGATATGCTCCTTTACATCCTCACTGCGATAAAAATCCTTTAAAGTATAAGAAAAAGGCAGTGTATT
This sequence comes from Absiella sp. AM09-50, assembly GCF_003433845.1. Taxonomy (NCBI): domain Bacteria; kingdom Bacillati; phylum Bacillota; class Erysipelotrichia; order Erysipelotrichales; family Erysipelotrichaceae; genus Amedibacterium; species Absiella sp. AM09-50. The sequence continues at coordinate 43,309 of NZ_QVFI01000026.1, read as the reverse complement.
TTGTGGTAAAGCATGACAGATTGGCGCATGATAGTTTTTATATTCCTCTTCTTTGATCCAATAGAAGTATTCTGGACACTCTCTTGCGTAGAAATTATCGATAGACATTTTACCAGGACAATATTCCAGTATCACATGAAATCCTAATAGATGACAGGCTTCCATGAAGGCAATACACTGTTGCTTGGCAGATAACTGTGGTACCAAAGGATCCTTTAGCTGATCGTCAATCAAACGGAAATCCAAAACACATTCTTTATTAGAATAATCATGTGTGGTATGCGTTTTTCCTAAACTGAATATCTGATGAAGCAGGATGGTATTGATACCCATACGTTTATAAAATGGTAAAAGCAGCATTGCCTTTAAAAAGGTTCCATTATCCTTTAGACCATATAAATTTTCATTTAAATTGTCGTCACGGTCATGATCCCATGCACTCGCACTGCGGATATGTAAAGAATAGATGTTTGCTTTTTTTAGCCAGTCTTTTTTCACAAGTGACTGTGCTTTTTTCAGTTTTCCTTTTTCATCAAAAAACAGATGTTGGAAAGAATAATGATAAAATGCATAAGGATTTACAAGTATTTCGTTGTTTCTTAAAATCCTTGTGTCGGAGTAGCCGAATAAATTCCAGGACTGGGGAAGTGCATAATTAAAGATATCCTTTTCGTGAATTTCAGCTTCTTTTTCCAGGTTTTGTAAGAGTAATGGTAAATATTTCATAAAATGCCCCCTTTTCGTCGTTTGCGTCAGTTTTTAGCATCACCTTTATTATACCGTGGAAATCCACATTCTTCTACAAATTTTACACCTTTTCGCTGATAGACTTTTTCATTAGGTGATAAAAATGAAAAAAATCGTATGGTATCTTCTGTTATGTATGACATTAAGTTCTTGTACATTATCAAAGGATGCCTCTGTGGAATTGGAAAAACATGCATCTTTGCAGGTGGAAGTATCGAATAAAGCATATGGTAAGGCACTGGTGTCTTTATGGAATACGCTGTATCCTGAACAAAAAGATGCCATTCATATCGTAAGTCCGGATAATTGCTTCCATCAGCAGTTTTATCATGATATCGAATGGGTAAATGATTGTGATGCATTATCAAAACGTACATATGCTTTGGCTTTTGATATAACCTCTGCTTATGATGTTCCATCAAGTTTAAAACGTACATCTTTAGAAGATTATTTTCAGCCAATAGAAGGGAAGGGGATGCTGTTTGTATATGCACAACCCATGCTGGATACATATTCGATCAAAGAAGATGAAATCTCAGATTTTATGAATTATCGTAACCCACATATGTATTACTATAATCATTATGCTGATCAGATTCTTCCATTATGGCTCTCTCATTATGATCCAGACAGCGGGGTTTCAATGGAGGATATATTTATGGAGGATGCATTTTTAGACTGTATCCAGCAAATGAAAGATTTTTATCATGAACATCAATTAGAAGATGATCCATATCATGCGACAAACTTTTTTACACAAGGCTATTTTAGTGGCTTGTTACCTTCACAAGAGATAAAGAAACAACCATATTATGCCAGTCAGCAGTTACATATCAAACCAATGCCATCACTTGATGAACAGGGCTATTCGCCCTATGCGGATACCTATGGATTTATGGTAAACAAAGACTGTCCCTATCCTAATTGCGCAAAAGCATTTATGAATATGGTACGCAGTAAAGCAGGCATCCAAGCATATCTTGATCATAATGATGGGGTGGTATTGCTTCAGAAAGAAGATATTTCAGACTTTCATATCTATGATGCTTTAAATAAAGAAATGATACAGGCGATGAATGGCAGTCGTTTATGGAGTATGGGAGCCATCAAAGAAAAACCATCAATTCATTATAAAGATTTATATCTGAAAACAAATATCGTATCGATCTTACAGAATGGGATCGTCGCCAATAAATCTGCGAAAACGATCCAAAAAGAAATTCATGCATATAGTAAAGCGTGGTGTTTACACCAATAAAAAACCCTTACCTATGATGATAAGGGTTGCTTGTTAGTTTTTGAATAATAGATCTTTCATGGTATAGCTGCCATTTTCCTGTTTCATCAGAAATTCCGCTGCACGAATTGCACCATTCACAAAGATTTGACGACTTGTTGCTGTATGGGTGATTTCAAAACTTTCATCATCCCCTAAAAACATAACGGTATGTTCACCAGCAACAGTTCCACCACGTACTGCATGGATACCAATTTCCTTCTGGCGTTTTCCAACCATGCCATTACGACCGTGTACTTCTTTATATTCATGATCAGGATTCATGGTTTCCACTAATAATTTCGCAGTTCCACTTGGCGCATCCTGTTTCTGGTTATGATGTTTTTCAATCACTTCGATATCAAAACCATCTTCCAGCATTGGTGTAATCAATGAAAGAACTTCTTTAAACACAGCGATACCAAAAGAATAGTTCGCAGAATAGATCACACGATTACTGTCTTTTAAATCTTCAATCTGTTTACGCTGTAAATCATTTAATCCTGTAGTACCACAAACCAGGGCAGCACCACTTTTTTTCACATAGGGAATCATCCATGATAGATTATCTGGATGAGAGAAATCAATGACACAATCCACTTTTTCCTGTAAAGCATCTAAATCCTGACAGTTGGTAATATCCACTACCATGACGACCTGATGACCATGCTCCTCTGCTGTTTTCTTTACCAGCTGTCCCATTTTACCAAAGCCGACAACTACGATATTCATAGTCCCACCTCATGCAATGCCTGTGCCAGTACTTCTTTATGCGCATCACTCATTTCACATAAAGGTAGACGATAACCGCCAACGCCTTTGCCCATAATATTCAATGCTTCTTTTACTGGGATTGGGTTGACTTCAATAAATAAAGCGTGAATCAAATCCAGATATTTTAACTGAGCTTCTAATGATTTTTTAACATCGCCATTCAGATAGTCCATAACCATATCATGTGTTTCCTTTGGCAATACATTGGCAAGTACAGAAATGACACCACTAGCACCTAAAGATAACATACTAGTAATCATATCATCATTTCCACTGTACATTGCGAAATCATCATTTAAATAACGTGCAATGTTGGTAGCGTATGAAATATTTCCACTAGCTTCCTTGATGCCACAGATATTCGGATGTTTACTTAATACTTTCACAGCATCTTCACTGATTGCGACACCAGTTCTTCCAGGAATGTTATACATGATAATTGGAATATTCACAGCATCCGCAACGGCAGTAAAGTGTGCAATCATACCCTGATTATTCGCCTTGTTGTAGTATGGAGAAATAATCAACAGATAATCTGCGCCCATTTTTTCGTATTTTATACTCTTTTCCACAGCTGTCTGTGTACAGTTGCTGCCTGCACCAACAATGACTGGCAAACGCTTGTTGATAACCTTTAATGTGAATTCCACAACTGCATCATCTTCTTCATGTGTCATGGTAGAACTTTCACCAGTGGTACCCAATACTAGAATACCATCTGTGTGATTGGCAACATGCCATTCCAATAATTCCTCAAGTTTTTCAAAATTTACACTGCCATCTTCGTGGAACGGTGTAATCAATGCTACAATACTACCCTTAATCATAATTGCTTCTCCTTTCGTGGTTCTCTTGGAATCACTTATCTTCAACAGTTATACTGTTTTATAGCCTTTCTTATAAATCAAATGCTTCGCCAAGTACCTGAATGGCTTTTTGTTTATCCTTTTCTTCAATCGTTAAAGAAATAGAAATTTCACTGGATGTAATCATATAATAACGGATGCCATGTGCACTTAATGTATTCAATACTTTTGCGGCGATACCACTATGTGTAGAAATACCAACACCAACCACAGACAGTTTCACAAAACCTAACAAACGACTGATTGGATATTTAGAATGTAATTCATCCAAATGTTCCAAAATCGTATCGGATTGCTGCTTATTACAATAGAAAGAGAAATTTACCTTTCCATCATGTGTCAGCTGCTGGGAAATTGTGTCCAGATTGATATCTAATTTCGCAATCATCGCAAATAATTCCCCAAGGAATTTTCCATCATTAGGAAGCTCATTCACACGCATGATGGCATAGTCGTCTTTGATACTGATACCGGTAATCGGCATATCTTCTAAATTCTTTATTGTTTCCATAATATATGTCCCCTTGCGTTTATCTTTCTCTAAGGCCTTGCCTAAAAATAATTTTACATGATACTTGCTGGCTAATTCCACACTTCTTGTTTCCAGTACACCAGAGCCAAGACAGGCCATCTGCATCATTTCGTTATAAGTGATCTCTTTTAAACGTTTTGCATGTGGATATAAACGTGGATCAATCGTATATACACCATTTACATCTGTATATATATGACATTCCCAGCCAAGTTTAGCAGCTAGTGCCACAGCGGTTGTATCACTTCCACCTCTTCCAAGGGTTGTGATTTCACCATTTTCTGTCGCACCCTGAAAACCTGCCACGACAACGACTTTTCCATCATCCAGATGTTTCTTTAAATTGGTGATGTCTATATCTTTAATGCGTGCATGGGCATGATGATGACTGGTAATGAATCCACACTGATATCCAGTTAAAGAGATTGCAGGGATACCCAGAGCATCAATTGCCATCGCAAGTAAGGTAATGGTTCTTTGTTCACCTGTACTTAATAAAGAATCCAATTCTCTTTGATTTACCTTGTCACTGATTGCCTTAGTCATTTCAATCAGTTTATTTGTAGTTTTCCCCATTGCGCTGGCAACGATCACAATATTGTGACCGGCTTCTTTCATTTCCTTGACATGCTGAGCAATCGCAAGGATCTGATCAATCGTACCAACACTTGTTCCTCCATACTTCTCAACTACATTCATACATTCACAACCTCATCACAATCCATTGCGTTCATATCCTGATAGCTTTCACGTTTTACTACGACACGTACCACACCATCTTTTACAAAGACAACGGCAGGTTTACCAAGCTTGTTGTAGTTGCTGGCCATGCTGTAGCCATATGCACCAGTTGTATAAATGATCAATAAATCATTCTGTTTTGCTTCTGGCAGCATGACATCCTCTACCAGTATATCTCCAGATTCACAACACTTGCCGGCCACCGTCACTTTTTCCGTTTTTTCTTCATTCATACGATTTGCGATATCACAGGCATATTCTGCCTGATATAAAGCAGGACGGATATTATCGCTCATACCGCCATCCACAAATAGATATTTTTTGTTTTCTGTCTGTTTCTGATAACCGATACGATATAATGTAGAACCAGCTTCTGCCACAATACTTCTGCCTGGTTCAATCATCACCTTATGGAATGATAAACCACAAGCTTCTTTCTGCGCCTTGCAGGTGTCTAAAATCGTCTTACAAACATCCTGTAAAGGAATTGGATGGTCAGCCTGCGTATAATATGCCGCAAATCCACCACCAAGATTTAAAGACGAACAAGTGATGCCAAATCGTTCTTGCATGATTTTCATGAATTCACAAAGATTGCCGATTTCCGCAACATACGCTTCCTTATCAAATATCTGAGAACCGATATGAGAATGGAAGCCTTCAAAAGTGATATTAGGAATACTTGTTAATTTATGAATCATATCCGCAATTTCCTGTTCACGCAAGATAGAAATACCAAACTTGCTGTCCACATGTGCTGTCACAATATATTTATGAGTATGTGCTTCTACACCCGGATTTACACGCAGCATTGTCTTTATAGAAGTACCTGCGTTTTTCATAATAGAAACTAATGCATCGCACTCCATATCATTATCAATGATAATCGTACCTACACCATATTTAACTGCCATTTCCAGTTCTTCATATGATTTATTATTTCCATGGAAATAAACACGTTCCATTGGAAATCCTGCCTGATATGCAGTAAACAGTTCACCACCGCTCACAACATCTAGACTTAAGCCATATGTCTTCACAAGCTCAACCATTGCTTTACAGCTGAATGCTTTACTGGCATATAAAACTTCTGTATCGAAATCCTTAGACTGAAACAGTTCATGATACATACTTAATTGCTGGCGTATTTTGTTTTCGTCGTATACATATAGGGGAGTTTTGCAGGTAGCCGCCAGCTGTTCTACAGATACTCCAGAAATTTCTAACACATTTTTGTTCATATCATTTACCTCTCGCAATAAAAAATGCCAGTAGATTCGCTCTTACTGACATGGTGTTTATCTCCTGACAATAAGATAGCACATCTACGTATTCGCAGACAGTCCAATGGATATTCTCCATCAGCCCACCATTTCCTTATGCCTAAGAAAACAGTTCGGCAGATTTGCTGTTAACATACATCAATCGCTCGCCAGCTCTGTAAGTTATAGTCGCATCCGCGCCTCTATCAAATTTGTTAGTATCATACCACTAACGCACGTAAATTACAACACTTTGGCGTGATAAATAGAAAATATTTCCAATGTTGTAAAAATTTATAATTTGATCTGCGTTATCTACATCATATCATAGTTTTCTCTAACATCGTTTGAATATTCCAAAATATTAAACATATGATATATAATTTCCTGTTAAGACCATTTTTTACCACTTATAAGAGTAAATGCTGATATTTTATGCATAATTTGGTATGATAAATTACTAGGAAATACATAAAAGTCACAAGTTATCTCTTATAAGAGAATTATTTCTTAAAACTGATGTATTTAAGGGAGAAAAAAAATAGTACAATAAATAAGGACAATGTTTCTACAACAAAAGGGAGATATAAAAAATGAGTAAAATTGCAATTATCGATGATGACGAACTATTTTCAGGTTTACTAAAAAACAAAATAGAAGAACTTTATCCTTCTTGGAAAGTTAACTGTTTTACGGATATGCCTGATGATTTTGATTTTGATGGCTGCCTGCTGGATATCGAATTGAAGGGCGTTCATGAAGGATTTGAAATCGCAAATAAACTAAAGCAAAAAGATTTAGGATTTCCAATTATCTTTATCAGCTCTCATGATGAACTGGTATGTGAAGGATATAAATATAGTGCACTTCGTTTCATTAGGAAACAATACTATCAAAAAGAACTGCCAGAAGCATTAGAAGCACTATTCAAAATCTTGCGTATCAGACAGGCGTATGTTGATGTAAAAGAAGATCGTAATAATATTGAATGTAGAATTATGATCAATAATATACAGTATATCTATTCAAGTGGAAGTTATCTTTACTTTCTAGATAAAGACAACTATCTGTTTAGAAAACGGGATTCTATGAAAAACTTCTTAGAAGAACATCCAACAAATTTAGTGAAATGCAGCAGTGGAGAATTGATCAATCCAATTTATATCAAAAATGTAGATAGCAAACGCTTAGAAATCACATTAAAATCCGGAAGAATTGTGAAATTCAATAAGCGTAATATAGGTCCGATCATCCGTACCTTTACTTTAGCAAGACGCTAGATTAGAACAGGGATTATTTATGTTATTGCTTAGTATTTGCATGTCTTTGTTGGAGAACTATTTAACACTTAGCTTTCCAGCCATCTTTGTGAAAGAAAAGTATCCCTGGCTGAAGTGGGTGTTTATGGGAATTTTGACATTGACATCTTTTTATCTTGATACATTGAATTATCCTTTTCTTATGGTTGTGCCAATTTTGATATTAGCTGCATTTTGCAGGTTGAATTATAAGGAACATTTTTGCATTAGTTTGTTTTATATTATATTCATTTTTACTATTTTATCTATTGTCGATATGTTCATTTTATTTATTAAGAATTTCTTTATGAGCTATTTAGGAAATAAAATCTATCAATCATATTTTATCCATCCTATAGGATTGATAATTAACAAAGTTATTCTGATATTTATTTACTATCTTTTCATAAAGAAGAGAAAGCTTTTTGATAACTTTACCATCAAGGATAAACAAATGCTTATGTTTTCTCTAACAGAAATTGTTATGTATGCAATGATTACTTTATTTCTATCCTTTGTAGTAAAAGAAAATATCTCATTTATGATTTTTCTATGCTTAATTCTTATGTTAACTATGATTTTCTTATTGTTTTCTTATCAGTATATTTTATTGATTAAAGCGAATAAAAAAGTTTTTGAGGAAGAAATGAAAAGAGCTTCTCAAGAATTTAATAAAAGTTATTATGAAGATTTCCAAAAAAATTATGATATGAATAAAGCATTGTCGCATGATTTGAAAAATCATATTACGTTGATTTATACTATGCTGGAAGAAAATCAAGTAAAAGAAGCCATGGATTATATTCAAGGAATTTATCATAAAATTGGTACATTTAAAGCTGTGAAAACTGAACGAGAAATTTTAAATTATATTATTGATTCAAAGTTATTTAATACGAAAGAATTAAATATACGTTATGTTATTGATATAAATAATAATTTAGATTTTATGGATGATGTTGATTTATGTATCTTGTTAGGGAATCTGTTAGATAATTGTATTGAGGCAGTAGAAAAAGTAAATAATCGTTTTATTGAATTGATTATTGATAAGAATAACGATGTTGTCTTTATAAATCTTAGAAATACATTTGATTTAAATTCATTAAAATATGAAAATGGCGAGTATATATCAAGTAAAACAGATTGTAAAAATCATGGTATTGGAATGAAGAATATAGAGAATATTATTAATAAATATAATGGTAATATAGTAATTGATATTAACGAATATTTTAATACGTATATTTATTTTTAAACAATGAATTCGCTTTGTCCCTATCATCACAAAATATCCCTTGTAACTTGAAGTTCATATATTATAGGAATATATTAAAGAAAAAGGAGGATTTAGAAAATGAAAAACATGATTAAAAAGGTGGTTGTGAAAACTGCATCCGTAGCTTCTTCAAATGTAACTTGGTTTGGTGAATATGAACCAAAAAAACCAAAAAGCTTAAAGAAACATGGTAAATAGACTGTTAAAAAAATTCACTGATTACATTTGTGATTCTTCTGATGAAGAAGAAAAAGAAGTGTTCCTTTATGGATTGGAAGCTATTGTATCATCAGTAGAATGTTTAGGATTATCCTTCCTGATCTGTTGCCTATTACATGAGGCATATTTTGGATTTTTCTATATTCTATTTTTATCAGTTATTAAGATAAGATTAACAAGCTTCCATTGTAAAACCAGGTTTACTTGTAGCATGTGTTATCTACTATTAGTTTTAACTAATTTAATAGCATATAAATACCTTGGATTTGCATCATTAACCATAATGCTAATGATGATTGCATTGATATTATGCTTGAGAAAGGAAGAAGTAACAAAGAAATTGTTATTCTTCTATACCGTATATATAGCCATTTTTATCATATTTCGGGCTAATCTTGGTGTCATCATCTTTCAGGTATTCAGCTCACAGCTTGGTTTGATACTGTTAAAGGATTTTCAATTAAGGGGTTCTAGTAGTACACATGAAATGATTTCAGAAAACTAAATTTCTTATGACAAATCATTCCTATTTCTAAAACGTATTTGAAATTATTTGCATGGATACAAATGAATTCTAAAATAAAGGGGTTGCTGGTGGCAATCCCTTTGCCTATATTTAGGATAAGGAGAAAATTATGGAAAAGAGAGATTTCTATTTTGGACTAGGATTTTTAACGTTTGTCATGGAATTGTCATTAAAATCATTTGTTCCGTATGGTGGAAATGATGATAAATTGTTTAAAATTTGTATGATTGTGTCAGTAGCTATGATGCTTTATAAAATTGTGCCATCTATTTTTGAATACATTGAACATGCAAAAAAGATGAAAAAAGATTAAAAAAAAGGTCAGTGACCTTTTCCTTTACATCAGATAAATTAACAACAGGATGCCAAGAACTGCTGTTAATATCAATACGTTTTTAAAGCTTAATAGCTTATCAAAGAATTCTTCGTTTCCCTCATCATCGTCGAAAATCGGCTGATGCAGATTCTTTTCATCCATTTGTTTCACCCCTTTAAGACACTTCTTCCTTTCTGGACTTGAGTATTATAGCATAAAAGCGAATCACAGTCGCAGATTTTTATAGAATCGTAAGAAAAAAATTAAAATATTAATCCTATTGTAATGGTAATAGACAGTAAAGAAATGTGATCAAAGGATACACATTTCTTTTTGATGTATAAACTACATAAATAAATAGAAGGAAACAATCCATAATAAGACGATTCCTGCAACAATGATTATGCCTTTGACACTAAAGATATTCTCACTAATGGTTTCTTTTGGATCAATGACTGTGCTGGTTCCGTTTTTCTGTTTCATTAAGCATCACCTGTCTTTCTCTCTGGTGCGATGGGTATACCCCTTGTATATATTATATTATATCATGTATGCTTTTTTTAATGGTATATCTTACCAATTTGTAATACAGAATTAAGATTTTTTAAGATTTTTTTTACCTGTATATGGAAAGTTTTGCATAATTATAGACATAATTGGCACTTTGTAGCATTATCTATAAATAAATAACGTTAAATGAATAGCAATAATTAGCTAAAAATGGTATGATTGCCCCGTACGTTTTAAAATATAGGAGGTTTAAAATGGAAAGTTCAAAAAAGATCGTCTGGTATAACCTTGCGTTTATGGCGTTCTCAACTGTTTGGGGTTTCGGTAACGTATTAAATGGTTACATGTACTTCAACGGTGTACAGGTTATATTCAGCTGGGTTCTGATGTTCGCTCTATATTTCGTGCCTTATGCACTTATGGTAGGTGAGCTGGGATCCGCATTTAAAAATTCTGGTGGTGGCGTGAGTTCTTGGATTCACGAAACAATCAGTCCAAAGTTTGCATATTATGCAGGGTGGACATATTGGGCATGTCACGTTACATATATTGCAAGTAAAGGTAGTGGAGGGTTAAAAGCATTAAGCTGGATGGTATTCCAGAATAGTGAAACTTACGCTAGCTTTGATACTCGTTTGGTTCAGTTGGCAACATTGGGCGTGTTCCTTCTGTTCTGTTGGATTGCAAGTAAAGGATTAAATCCATTGAAGAAACTTGCGACACTTGCTGGTACATCTATGTTTGTTATGTCAATTCTTTACATTATTATGATGTTTGCAGCACCTGCAATTAATCCGGGTGGCGGATATCTGCATGCTGATTTCAGCTGGAGTAATCTAATTCCTCAGTTTGATACGAAGTATTTTACATCTTTATCAATACTAGTATTTGCAGTTGGTGGATGTGAAAAGATTTCACCTTATGTTAATAAGGTAGAAAATCCTTCTAAAGGATTCCCTAAAGGTATGATTGCACTTGCAATCATGGTTATGGTTTGTGCTATCCTTGGTACAGTAGCGATGGGTATGATGTTTGATCCAGCGGATATCGCAAACAACTTTGATGCTTACAATGCGAATGGTTCCTATTGGGCATTCCAGAAGTTAGGTGAATATTATGGTATGGGCAATATCTTAATGATCATCTATGCTGCATGTAATGCAATTGGACAGTTCTCAACACTTGTTATTAGTATTGACGCTCCACTTCGTATGTTGTTAGACAATGAAGATGCTAGACAGTTCATTCCTACAAAATTATTGAAACAGAATAAATATGGAGCTTATGTAAACGGTATTTGGATGGTAGTTATTTTATCAGGTTCTATTATTCTGATTCAGGCTTTGGTACCTAGTGCGGATACAGTACTTCGTCAGTTGACACAGTTAAACTCTGTCACTATGCCAATGCGTTATTTATGGGTATTCTTAGCTTACATTATGTTGCGTAAGAAGATTAAGAAATTTAATCCAGAGTATAAGTTTGTGAAGAACCAGAAAGTTGCTTATTTCTTTGGATTCTGGTGCTTCTTCGTTACAGCATTCTGTTGTATTCTTGGAATGTACAAAGAAGGCGACTTATTTACAACATTGTTGAACGTTATTACACCAATCGTATTGACTGCATTGGGATTGATTCTGCCAATGATCAAAAAACGCGAAAAAACAAATGCTTAAAACAAAAAAGGCAAGATAGCGATATCTTGTCTTTCACTATATAATCATGAACTTTTGTGTTATACTAAAACAGGAAAAGTCTATCAGGAGGTAAAATCATGTATAAAGATACAGCAAAAGAATTATTAACATTTATTCAGAAAAGCCCTAGCTGTTTTCATGCTGTAGACAGTATGAAAGCGATGTTGAAGGAAGCTGGATATGAAGAATTAAGAGAATGTGAAAATTGGAAATTAGAAAAAGGTGGAAAGTATTTTACTACAAGAAATGGTTCATCATTAATTGCTTTCCAGATTGGTAATACATTAGATGATTATCACTATCAGGTAACATCATCTCACAGTGATTCTCCAACTTTTAAAGTAAAAGAAGTTGCGGAATTAAAAGGAAAAGGCGGATACTTACAGTTAAATACAGAAGGCTATGGCGGTATGCTTTGTGCAACATGGATGGATCGACCATTGTCTTTAGCTGGACGTGTACTTGTGAAAGAAGGAAACAGTTTCGTAAGCAAGCTGTTATCTTTTGATAAAGATTTGGTATTAATTCCTAATGTCGCAATTCATATGAATCGTGAAGTAAACAGTGGAATGAAATACAACAATCAGGTAGATATGCTACCATTATTCTCTGCTGGAGAATGTGGAGAAGGCGATTATTATGCATTGATCGCAGAAGCATTAGGCACAAGCAAAGAAAATATTTTCGGTACTGATTTATATTTATATAATCGTATGGCACCTAGCATTTGGGGCGCAAAAGAAGAATTTATTTCTTCACCGAAACTGGATGATTTACAATGTGCATTTACATCATTAAAGGCAATGATCAATAGTAAGAATGATCATGCGGTAAATGTATTTGCTTGTTTTGATAATGAAGAAGTTGGTTCAGGTACTAAACAGGGCGCATGCTCAACATTCTTGTTTGATGTATTGCAAAGAATCAACGATAACTTAGGTTTTGCGAAGGAAGATTACTATCGTGCAGTTGCGAAGAGTTTTATGGTGTCTTGTGATAATGCACATGCTGTACATCCTAACCATCCTGAAAAAACAGACGCAGAAAACTGTACTTACATGAATAAGGGAATCGTCATCAAATATAGCGCAAACCAGAAATATACAACAGATGCAATCAGCTCTGCAGTATTTAGTGGCATTTGTGAAAAAGCTGGTGTACCTGTACAACATTTCGCCAACAGAAGTGATGCAGCAGGTGGCAGTACACTTGGAAATTTATCTAGTCAAAAAGTATCTATGCATACAGTGGATATCGGACTTGCACAGCTTGCAATGCATTCTTCATATGAAACAGCTGGTATTAAAGATTCTCAATATATGATTGATGCTTTGACATGCTTCTATGATACAAATCTTCACATCACAGATAGTGAATGTATTGAGGTACAAGACTAATAATGGCAAAGAAAAAAAAGAAAATACATGTAGATAATCTGCATTTAATGAAAAAACTGGATGAAGAATATCTTGCAGGATTTAATCGTGTTTATGATAGTTTGATGAAATCCAAGAAAAGTGATACAGATATCAATATCATCGCAAACATTGCTTTGGAAGATTGTTTAAAAGGTATGCAGGATGGTAAAAAAGTGACCATGGTCATTCCAAAGGATGTAAAGGATTATATCCAAAAGAATTCCAAAGGTCATGCGTATAAAGAAATGAAAAAGAAGATTCGTGATCAAGATTGGGAAAAGTTTCAGATCAGTAGTATCTGGTATGTATTCGCAACCTGTATTGTATTGTTCTTCTTTAAGAATTTATTAATGCAGAAGTTTTTGGTAAATTACATTGTAGATGTGATTGTAGGATGTATCGCTGGTGGTATTTCTTTCCAGAACTTCATGATACGTAGAAGAATCATCAAACGTTATGATTTTGATAGTTTCTTTATGCAGATGGATGTTTCATCATTGGCTGCTTGTATCGTTGTGAAGATTGTTTCACCGGGCAACTTTGATATCACCTATTTGATTTTGGTAATTGCATTCTTTATAACGAAGAAAAAAATCAAACCGTTGTTTGAAGAAGTAATTTAAGAGTAAGGATTGTAGTATTGACTTTAGATGGATGCTAAATTATCCATGAAGTATAAAATCGGAGAACCATAGCCTCAGTTGGAAGGAAACAGAGATGAAATTGAATCTCTGTTTTTTTTTTGTATATAAACTATATCATTGAAAACTCAATGATTATTGTTTGATGCTTTGGGAAGTAAAAGCTTTTTTGTGCGCTTAGAATCAAAATAATATGATATACTTCTTCTAGTAGGATTGGAAGTGATATTGTGCAGAATATGAATTACTATTATGACTTTTCAGGGCAGAAGTTTAATTACCCTTTAAGTCTTAGTATTAATAGTTTTGATCGACAGGTGTTTTCACGACAAAGCAGTTTAGAGATATCCTATGTATTAAAGGGAGAATATGAAGCATTGTCAGATCATTTTACTAGAATCATCAAAGAACATGAACTTGTGATGATTGCCCCGGATGATATTCATATGATAAGAAAAATAGGTGAAGGGGAACATGTAATCTTAACGATTCATGTAGACTTCTCAAGGTTTTCTGAAGCAATGGTACCAATAGTGAAGGATGCTTTTCAATCCATGATCTGTACAGATGTTGAGAACGCAAAAGTTTATGGAAAGTTAAGACACATGATTGCGCAGTTAATTGTTCACTTAATGGAAGAACAAAATAATTTATTTGAGCTGAATGCAATTATGATGGAGCTGGTGAATGTTGCCGCAAATCGTAAATATCCTGTGGAAAACCTACCCTTTCAGTCTACACATCATGAAAATTATATGAAGGCAATTCGTTATATTGATCAACATTATGAAAAGGATCTACATCTGGAAGATGTCGCGAATACCTTATCTTTTAGTGTATCTTATACTTCGCGTTTGTTTAAGAAATATACAGGGATACCTTTTGTGAAATATCTTGCCTATGTTCGTATTCGTGCGTCTTTAGAGGCGTTGTTGGAAGGGAAAGACAGTATAGAAGAAATCGCAGCTGCATGTGGCATGCCAAATTCAAAATCCTATACGAGTGTGTTTAAAGAGATGTATGGGGTTGTGCCAAGTGCATATCGTAAACGTTTTAAACGCAATATGAAAGTTGGAAATGAATTACATGAACAGGAAATGGTATTTGATGATGCACTGAAAAAGCTGTTAGCCCATCTTTTGATGGAGATAAAAGAAGTGGTATATGAAGATGAGCAGGTCAAAATTATCAAGCAGCAAGGGGAAATTATATGTCAAATTAAAAATGCATCAGAATATCAAAGTGTGTTATCTACCCAACAGAATATGTTAGAAGTCGTCATAAAACGGAAATAATCCGTCAAATTTTGTTGTATTATAACTTGTGAAAAGTTGAATAATAGCAAATAATAACCTTTTTTATCAACCTATGATAACGATTACATTTTCTTGATATGTTACAATTAACACATGAAGGAGATGTAAACTATGAACAAATATCCACATTTATTTGAACCTATCCAAATCGGGGAAACGGTTGTGAAAAACCGTGTTTTTATGCCACCGATATCTACCAATCTAGCAAATAAAGGCTATATCACAGATGAATTGGTATCACATTATGCTGCCAGAGCAAAAGGTGGTGTAGGATTGATTATCACAGAAGTCACAACAGTTGAACCAACCTATATCTATTTGCCAGGAGATATTTCTATCGCTGATGATTCCTATATTCCAGGCTGGAAAAAACTTGCGGATGCAGTACATACATATGGCGCTAAAATCATGCCACAATTATTTCATCCAGCTTATATGGCTTTTCCACTTCCAGGCACACCACAGTTGATTGCGCCTTCTACTGTAGGACCAAGTTATTTAAAACAAGCACCACGACCAGTTACGATTGAAGAATTGAAAGTCATTATCAAACAATTTGGAGAAGCAGCTGCCAGGGTCAAACAGGCTGGTGGCGATGGTGTAGAAATTCACGCTGCACATGCACATGGCTTATTAGGTGGCTTCTTATCACCTTTGTATAATAAACGAACAGATGAATATGGCGGAGATATCAATGGTCGTTTACGTTTAACGTTAGAAGTGATTGAAGAAGTAAGAAAAGTTTGTGGCACAGATTTCATTATTGATGTAAGAATATCAGGTGATGAATACAGTGATGGTGGATTAAACCTAAATGATGGTATTTATATCGCAAAACAGATAGAAAAAGCTGGTGCTGATTTTATTCATGTTTCTGGTGGCACAACCATTAAACGAGGAAGTTCTATACCAGCACCTGGGACAAAACAGGGATCTCATGCATTGCTTGCGGAAGAAATCAAGAAGCATGTAAATATTCCTATCGCCAGTGTTGGGCGTATCACAGAACCTTGGATTGCGGATGAATTGATTGCCAATGGTAAAACTGATATCTGTATGATTGGTCGTGCCAACCTATGTGATCCAGAATTTGTGAATAAGGCAATGGAAGGAAATGAAATGGATATACGACCTTGTATTGGATGCCTTCGTTGTTTGAATGGTATCATGTTTGGAAAACGTGTTGCCTGCAGTATCAATCCATCCTTAGAACTTGAAAATGAAGATACGATCAAGGAAGCTAACCAGAAGAAAAATGTTTTGGTCATTGGTGGTGGACCTGCTGGTATGGAAGCTGCTTATGTTGCGAAAAAACGTGGACATCATGTGGTTCTATGTGAAGCTGAAAACGATTTAGGTGGACAGTTAAATATTGCGGCAGTACCAATCGCAAAACAAGACCTGACAAAAGTTACACAGTATATGCGTCGCAAACTTCAGCATGCAGGCGTGGAAATTCGTTTATCTACACCAGTCACAAAAGAAATGCTGGAAAATGAATTTGCTGGTTATGAAGTTATTGCAGGAACAGGCGCAAAACCAATCATCATCAATGCCTTTACTGGTTTTAAACAATGGATGAGTGCAGATGATATCCTTGCGGGTAAAGCAGTGCCAGGTCGTAAAGTTGTGATCATTGGTGGAGGCTCTGTTGGATGTGAAACAGCAGATTATCTTGCGCCACTTGTGAATGATCGCTTCCCAAGAAATAAAGCCATTACCATTTTAGAAATGGCAGATGAAATTATCATGAATGAAAGTGGTCCGGGAAGAAGCCTGTTGGTACAGCGTATGATGAGTAAAGGTGTAGAAGTTGTATGTAAAGCCAAGGTTACCAAAGTAGATGAAACAAATATCTGGTATGAAAAAGATGGTCAGGAGCATTGTATTTGCGATGCGGATACCCTTGTATTTGCGGCAGGATATCGAATTGATCCAGCAATGGAAAATATGTTGGAGGAAGCAAATACACACTATCATATCATTGGGGATGCAGAAAAAGTTGGTAATATCAAAGATGCAATCCATCGTGGTTATGAGATCGCAAAAGATATTTAATATAAAATTAGCGGATAAAAAGATATCCGCTTTTTTGTGTTATAAGGATGAAAAAAAAGACATCAACATGTCTTTTTAAGATGATGAATTATGACGAGTAATTTCCGCATCTAAATCAAAGTAAACCGTTTCTTCTTTTTCAAAATCTACTGTTTTTCCATCAAATGTGGTTGCCGTTCCATGGTATTTGAATAGCAACTGTTTGTCCTGTTCTTCGATATCCAACTTAATATCAGAGGCTTTATATTCATCTTTTAAATTTGAACAGACAACTTCATGCGTCGAGTGTATCATAAAGAGTTTTAACTCTGCGGAAGCAGAAGAATCAATTCCATTTTTGCCTGTAAATGAGATATAAGGTGCTTCTATTTTTAAATTTCTACCTGCACTACTTCCACCTACACTGATACAAATTTCTGGATGATCTGCACACCATATATAAAATACATGAATGCCACAAGCTAGTACTACTACAATAAGTGATAATATAAGATATTTTACTTTAATTTTGATGTAATGGTTCATGATGATTCTCCCTCATAGAAATGCTTTCTACCTATAGTGTACCTTTTGTGAAGCAATATGAAAAGGCTTTTTGTATAAAATACAGAGGAATTGTATAAGATACAAAAAACATGGCAATTCGCCATGTCATTTTCTTTGTTATAGATAATTTACCGCAATGATACCTAAACCTAATATTGTTAAGACGATACCTGTTGCACGATTCAATGTAATTGGTTTGGCTTTATTCGCAAATAATGCCGCAATTCTTGCCCATAACAGTGTAGAAGCAATACAAAATACAAGTGCCCATACATCAGGCGCTCCACCAATCATAAAGTGAGAAACAGCTCCAGTTAATGCGGTAAATGTCATAATGAATACGCTGGTGCCTACTGCTGTTTTTAATTCATAGCCAAGGACACTGGTTAAAATCAACAGCATCATCATACCACCGCCTGCGCCAATGAATCCACAGATAAATCCAATCAGGATGCCACATAAAACAGATTGTATAAACCGTTTCTTTGGATCAACATCGCCCATAGCTTCTTTGGTTGTCATCACTGGTCGTACAATAAATTTAATACCTAGCAACAATGTCATAAAGGTAGAGAAACCACCCATGGCATCATTTGGCACAAGGGAAGAAATATAACTTCCTACCATTGTGAAGATCAATACGGTAATCATCATCACGATACCATTTTTGATATCTAAATTTTTATTCTTTCCATATGTATAAGCAGAAACTGCACTGGCTAAGACATCCGATGCCAAAGCGATACCAACGGCTTCATAGGCAGGCATTCCTAGAAATGCAATGAGCATGGGAGAAATGACAGCCGCAGCACTCATTCCCGCAAAACCAGTACCTAAACCAGCGCCAATACCGGCGATAAAACAAATTACAAACTTAAATAACATATTCTTCCCTCTTTCTTATTTACCCGCATTTTGCATATTATGTTCAATCTTTTTAAACAGTTTTTGAAGTGTCATGACTTCTTCTTTTGTGAAATCTTTGATTAATACATGATAAAACTTCTTCTGCGCCTCTCGTCCCTCCTGTATGATTGCATCAGCATCAGGAAATAAATGAAGATGGATTTTTTTCTTATCACCTTCTAGTTTATCAGTGTAGATCAGGCCTTTTTCAATCAGATGTTGTACGGATGTGGAAACATGGGACTTCGCAATTCCACGACGATGAATGATATCGCTGGCAGTATCATAACCGGGATTATTGGCAAGAAACAACAGGATATCCAGTTCTTTTCGTTTGATATCGTAAGCTTGTACAACAGTTTCCATATGCTGATCATACAAATGCTTGATTAAAGAGATATTAAAAAGAAATTCACTTTGCATAGGACACCTCCAATTTAGTTCTATTTAGAACAATCTAAAGTATAGACCTACTCTTTCAGGATGTCAATACATAAATGGTTATGATATAATAAACAGGCTAGGAGTTGATAGAATGAAATCATGGGATGAATTTTTTACACAGGAAGAAGCACAGCCGTATTATCAACAGTTGATGCAGTTTCTGGAAGAAGAATATAAGACAAAAACAATCTTCCCACCAAAGGAGGATTTATTTACCTGTTTCAAGGCATGTCCTTATGAAGATGTAAAAGTTGTGATGCTAGGACAAGATCCCTATCATGAAGTAGGGCAGGCCCATGGATTGTGCTTTTCAGTAAGAAAAGGTGTGAAGATACCACCAAGTTTACGAAATATGTATAAAGAATTAAAAACAGATTTGGATATCGATATGCCATCACATGGCTATTTGATTGACTGGGCGAAGCAGGGTGTGTTTATGATGAATGCGGTAATGAGTGTGGTGGAAGGAAAAGCTGGTTCCCATCAGAAAAAAGGCTGGGAAACATTTACAGACCATGCAATTCAGGCGTTGAACGAACATGAAAGTGGTATTGTATTTTTATTGTGGGGAAACTGGGCACAGAAGAAAGCAGAACTGATTACCAATCCCCAGCATAAGATCATCACCTCTGCACATCCATCACCATTAAGCGCAAGTCGAGGTTTCTTTGGCAGCCGTCCTTTTTCAAAAACCAATGCGTATTTAAAAGAAATGGGCAGAACACCGATAGAATGGAAGATTGAAGAATGATGAAGTTTACATGTGCAGATGAGGTTGTAGCGCAAATTGAACAGCGTAAAAACAGAGGATATGGATTAGAACATTTTAAAAAATATATGGATACTCTGGGAAATCCACAGGGACAGTTAAAAACGATTCATATCGCAGGAACCAATGGAAAAGGATCTACCACCAACGATATCCGCAGTGTGCTGCAAGAAGCAGGATATACGGTTGGCAGTTTTACTTCTCCCTATATGATTACGCATTATGATCGTATCCGTATCAACGATGTATATATTGATGAACAGGAGTTTCTGGATATCAGCAATGCCCATTATGAAGAATGGATGAAATGGGATTTAAGCATGTTTGAGATTGACACATGTATTGCGATATTGTATTTTTTGAAACATCAGGTGGATTATTGTGTATTTGAAGTAGGTATGGGTGGTAGACTGGATTCTACCAATATCTTAAGACCGATGGTATCCATCATTACCAATATCGGCTTAGATCATATGGAGTTTCTGGGGGATACCAAAGAGAAAATCGCAAATGAAAAGGCGGGTATTATAAAATCTGGTATTGATTTGATTACTGGAGAACATGATGCAGGCTGTCTTGCGGTGTTTCAAAAACATGTGACAGATGCTGGAAGTGAAATGTTTATCACAGGGGATATTACCAATTTGAAGGAATATCCTGATGGTATCGTGTTTGATTATGGAAGCTACGCACAAGTACATTTACAAAGCCATGCGGCTTATCAAAGTAAAAATGCGGCATTATGTATAGAAGTGATTGATTATCTGAATCGTAAACAAAGGATATCTGTAAATGAAGCACAGCTTCGTTCAGGGTTAAAAAAGGCAAACTGGATCGGGCGTTTTGAAATCATACAGGAAAAACCATTATTGTTGTTGGATGGGGCACATAATGCACATGGTATCAAAGCACTTGTGGAAAGTCTGCAGGGGCATGAAAACATTCGTGTGATTTTTTCAGTATTGAAAGATAAAAACTTTGAAGAAATGCTGGATATACTTGAAACATTAACAAGCGATATCGTGGTAACTCCATTTTATAATGAACGTGCATTAGATGTACATGTGCTGGAAAAGCGTGGACATATCCGATATGAAAAAGATTATCGATGTGCAATTAAAGATGCCATGGCACAGGGAAAAGATTGTGTTGTGACGGGTTCATTGTATTTTATTAGTGAAGTTAGAAATTACATATATAAAGAGCTTAAATAAGAAAAGGGAGAAATTGTTATGATTTTATGTATAGGACAGAGTGCATATGATATTACGTATGTGATTCATGAAGATTTGATAGAAAACCAAAAGTATCGTATTTATGAAACGATGGAATGTGTGGGAGCACCTGCGACCAATGCTGCCAGTCTTTGTGCGAAATGGCAGGAGGATAGTGCGTTAATTTCCAGAGTAGGAAACGATCTTTATGGAGAAAAGATTTTACAGACATTAAGAGCACAGGGCGTGGATACTCGTTTTATAAAGGAACTAGAAGATTTTAAAACACCTGTGTCCACGATTATTGCCCATGCGGAAAATGGCAGTCGTACAATTTTTAACTGTCCGGGTGAATTACATCCATGTGAATTTCAATATCCTTCTTCCTGTGATGTAATTTTATTAGATGGTCATGAAATGGAGGCAAGCTTAGAGGCATTGACACGTTTTCCTGATGCGATATCTGTACTTGATGCAGGTACGTGCAAAGAAGAAACACGCTTATTAGGCGCTATGGTAGATCATCTGGTTTGTTCACAGGATTTTGCCCGTCAATATAGTGGCATCACTATTGATAAAGAAAACCCACAAAGTGTTGTGGATACCTTTGTGAGCTTGAGAAAATTAAATAAGAAACAAATTGTTGTTACCCTTGGAGAAGATGGCTTATTATATGGAAAAGGGAATGAAATCATACATTTACCGGCATTTAAAGTAAAGGCTTTGGATACAACAGGTGCGGGAGATATTTTTCATGGCGCCTATGCCTATGGTGTGATGAAGAAATGGGATATGGAAAAAATCTTAAAAGTTGCCAGTGCCACAGCAGCATTATCCACAGAAAAGCTGGGTGGCAATGTTGCAATTCCTGCTTTAGAAGATGTGGAAAAGATGATAAAAAAGGAATGAATGTGTCATTCCTTTTCTTCATAATCGTCTAATACTTGATTTAATTCTGTCAATTGCTTTGTGCGCATCATTTCTTTCATTTCTTTTAGCTGACTCAATATTTGAATGAGATATACCAAAATGAAACATAGAACGATGAAAATCAATAATGGTAGCATCATTTCATCTCCTTTAATAAACATTTTCTAAGTATAGTATAGTTTGAAAAAATGATGACGTCAATGCTTTTTCTATTTCAGGTTTACCCGTTGTGCACCCTTTAACGCAAAATATAAAATAGCGACATCAACAGGGAACATCACAATGTTTTTGATTAAACGAATCATTGTGAATAAAGGGGATTGATACAGGATATTCAACCATAGGGAGGTTAGAATCAGGTTGATAAAGATGGTAATTACTGCACGTGCAATAATGACTCTTGGTAATGTGATTTTCTTTTTATAAAAGAAACATCCATAAATAAAGCCAGTTAAAAATTCATTAATGGCAAAGCCAGGAAAATAAGGACCATCTGGGCGGATCATATACTTTAATGTATCTGCGATCACACCGGCAAAACCTGTCAACATTGGCCCATAAACCATACCGCTCACACCGGCAAATACACTGGAGAAGCCAATGCGAAGGGTTGGGGAAATCGGGATATACAAGGCACCAACGGAAACATTTAATGCTGTTAACATGGCACATCCACAAATGGATTTTACCTTTTTATTTTCCTTCATAGATTCTTTGATCAGACTGGGTACTGATAAACATTCATGTGCAAAGTTCATATAAAAATACCTCCTTTTCCATATTGCATATAGAAAAAGAGGTATTGATTTTCTATTGCAACAGCGGGATGCGAGATAAAAACCGCAAGGAAACCTTTTCGCCCACACGACAACTCCCCGTTCGTGGGTACTTAACGCTTTTATCTCTACTCTGCGTACAATTGCATTATAGACGATTGTGTTTCATTTTACAATAGAAAATTTACAATTTTAGAAATGATAGCCATTACTTAGATTTCTTTCGATTCATCTGTACACAATACGTGACCATATCCTTGATAAGTGTTTCATCAATGTCAACATCTAAAGGTAGATGCGTTGTGTTTTTATGATTGGTTTTATATGGGGCAAGTCGTTTTTCAAAGTGTTGTAAGGCTTCAGGATTTGTGTAAAATCCAATATATGTTTGATAAGCAGCAATCTGAAGAAGGTAGCCATGGTCATAAAAGGTAGGAACACCCCAAGCGATTTTTTCCTCTACATCAGGATCGCACTGTTTTATAATCTCTCTTAATTTCTGTAGCTTTACTTGTACATGAGCAGGAAAGCTTTGTATATAGGTATGGACATTTTGTTCATTTTTTTTCATATGTTAGCTCCTTTAGAAAGGGTATCCGATTTGGATACCCCATAGATTATAAGATAGATGCTTCATAAATGGAAGTGATAGAAGTTTTTAATAATGCATTGAAATCTTCATCACTTTGATCAATGTGCAATCCTTGTGTTAATGCACGGGAGAAACTTGCGATTAAGCCATGATTCTGTGCTAGTTTATCATTTGCTTCCTGACGGGTATATCCGCCGGATAAAGCCACAATACGTACAACATGAGGATCACTCATTAAGGCACGATAGAAATCTGGTGTATCTGGAATCGTTAATTTAAACATGATATGGATATTGTCATCCAGCATAGATAAATGATTGATGATTTCTTCCTTCAATAATACCTCACATTCCTTTTTATCTGGTGCATGAATATCAACTTCTGGTTCCAGAATTGGGATAAAGCCAGCCAGAGCAATTTGATGAGCAATTGCGAACTGCTGCTCTACAATTTCTGCGATGCCTTGTGGATTGGCTTCCTTAATTACAGAACGCATCTTTGTGCCGAAGATATGACGTTGTTTTGCTTTGATCAATAACTCATCCAGATTGGTAATAGGTTTCATTAACTGTACACCATTTTCAAGTGGTGCCAGCCCTTTATCCACCTTTAAGATTGGCAGGATTCCTTTCACATTCCATAAATAATCTGCGCTATATTCACCACAGATTTTACGATCCATCGTATTTTCAAATAAGATGGCTGCCAGAATGTGTTCGCTTGTAAATACAGGACTCGTAATGATGCGGGTACGCATTTCATGAATTAAATCAAACATTTCCTCATCGTTATGATATTGTGTTTCATTAATGCCATACAGACGTAATGCTTTTGGTGTGCTGCCTCCGCTTTGATCAAGAGCTGCGATAAAGCCAAGACCATGCTGCATGCGTTCTAACTGTTCTTTTAACATACCTCATACCTCCTTTACAATCGTATGAATATCTCTACCTGTATCTTAACACCGAAATTCACACATATCTATGATTGGAGAAAAAAAGTTTATTTTTTTATTTGACACATGGGAATGCTTGTCTGAAAATCCTGAATTAATTGATGCATGGACAATAGATCAAATAATGCTTCATCATCCAAATCCTTTTCATATTCATCTATGACATTGCAGACAGTGTCCGCAAGCGGGTATGGTTCTCCACTCTGGGTACGGATAAAATGCAAATGCCAGTGATCATCTTGGGCACTTACATGGATGGATGCACAATCCTCTCCCATATCACCCCATATGGCTTTGCTAAATAAATCTGCACGATATATAAAATCAGTGGAAGAAAGCTTTTTTCTATATGTTGAAAGTTCTTGTAGTTTCATATGATTCTCCTTTATTATTCGGGTATTATTATATACAAAACAAACGAAAATAGAAATGAAAAGCCAACAATTTTGATGATTTGTATAAGAAAGAAACATTGCGTTTCATAAAAATGTAACGTATAATAATAGGAAAGAGGGAGTAGGAGCGTTCATCATTATTAGCGCGGTAAGTCAACAACCTCGACGTTATTCACGTCTGGCTTATCTTAAATACCGAGACTCATATATAGAAAAAGACTATGTATGGGTCTTTTTCATTAAGGAGGATAACATGGAACCATACTTAAAATCTAAAGAAGAAGTATTAAAAGAGTTGTTGAGCAGTCATGAAGGATTAAGTAAAGAAGAAGCAGAAAAACGTTTACAGGAGCATGGCTATAACCGCTTAAAAGAAGCGAAAAAAGATTCTTTTTTTAAACGTTTGATGAAACAGCTGTCGGATCCTATGATTATTGTGTTGATTGCTGCGGCTGTGGTGTCTGCGATTACATCTGCTTATGCACATGAAAGCTTTGCGGATGTATTTATCATCTTGTTTGTGGTTATTGTGAATGCGATTCTTGGCATGTATCAGGAAAGCAAGGCAGAAAAAGCAATTGAAGCTTTGAAAAAAATGAGCGCTGCGAAAAGCAAAGTATATCGTGATGGGCAATTGTGTGTTGTGCCAAGCGAAGCATTATGCGTAGGCGATGTTATCGCTTTAGAAGCTGGTGATGCTTTGCCTGCGGATGTACGTGTTTTAGAAGCCGCAAGCTTAAAAGTAGAAGAATCTGCGTTAACTGGTGAAAGCGTACCAGTAGAAAAATTTGATCATGTATTAAACAATGATGAAAAAACGATACCATTAGGGGATCGTAAAAATATGATGTATATGGGAAGCAGTGTGGTGTATGGCAGAGGACTGGCTGTTGTGACTGCCATTGGTATGGATAGCGAAATGGGTAAAATCGCCGATGCAATTAATCAAAGCAAAGAAGAAGCGACACCGCTTCAGCTTAAATTAAATCAGCTGTCTAAAATTCTTAGCTATGGTGTGCTGGGCATCTGTGTATTGATATTTGTGTTCGCATTAATGAGAAATCATGATGTATCTGCGCCGGTATTGATCGATACCTTTATGCTGGCAGTATCCCTGGCAGTTGCGGCTATTCCTGAAGGATTAGCTGCGGTGGTAACGGTACAACTTGCGATTGGGGTTACCCGTATGTCAAAACAACATGCGGTTATACGACAATTAACTGCAGTAGAAACATTAGGCTGTACCCAGATCATCTGTTCCGATAAAACAGGTACTCTGACACAAAATAAAATGACAGTGGTCGATCATTATGGAAAAGATGAAGAATTACTGGCATGTGCTATGAGCTTGTGTAGTGATGCACAGGTAAGCGATGATGGTGTAAAAGGAGAACCAACGGAAGTAGCACTTGTGGAATATGGAGAAAAATTCTTCCATAAAAATGATAAACTGAAGGAAATGCCAAGGATCAAGGAAGCACCATTTGATTCTATGCGTAAAATGATGACAACGATTCATGAACAGAGGAATCATACCTATATCCAATTCAGTAAAGGCGCACCGGATGTACTATTATCCAGATGTGATTACTATATAGAGAATAATATGGTAAAACCATTAGATGATATAAAACGTCAGGAAATTATGGCACAGAATAAAGCCTTTGCGGATCAGGCATTACGTGTGCTTGCGGCAGGATATCAGATATATGATACAAAAGAAGCGTTAAAAGATAATGTATTGGATATGGAGCAACATTTGATTTTTATAGGCTTATGTGGCATGATTGATCCTATCCGTGAAGAAGTCAAAGGCGCAATCAGTGAATGTAAACAGGCAGGTATTCGTCCTGTGATGATTACCGGAGATCACATTGATACAGCAGTGGCAATCGCGAAACAATTGGGCATCCTGAAGGATAAATCACAAGCAATCACGGGAGCTCAGCTGGATGAAATGAGCGATGAAGAATTCAAAGAAAAAATTGCCCAATACTGTGTATATGCACGTGTACAGCCAGAACATAAAGTAAGAATTGTAGATGCATGGAAAGCACAGGGAAAAGTCGTTTCCATGTCAGGTGATGGTGTGAATGATGCGCCAAGTATCAAGCGTGCAGATATTGGTGTTGGTATGGGAATCACAGGCACAGATGTTACCAAGAATGTTGCGGATATGGTACTTGCGGATGATAACTTTGCGACAATTGTTTCTGCGGTAGGCGAAGGACGAAGAATTTATGATAATATCAAAAAAGCGATTCAGTTCTTATTGTCCAGCAATATCAGTGAAGTAGTATCCATCTTTACCGCTACCATGCTTGGCTTTACGATTTTAAAACCTGTACATATCTTGTGGGTCAATCTTTTGACAGATACTTTCCCAGCACTTGCTTTAGGTATGGAAGATAAAGAAGACGATATCATGTCACGTCCCCCACGTCCCAAAGAAGAAGGACTATTTGCGGATAAAATGGCATTTGATGTTATCTTTCAGGGTATCATGATTTCTGTGATTACGCTGGTGGCATATTTTGTAGGACATTATATAGAAACTGGGGTATTTGAAATTACGGAAAGTCTGGATGGCATGACTATGGCTTTCCTAACGATGTCTATGACCGAAATTTTCCACTCCTTCAATATGCGTTCAAGAAAGCATTCCATCTTTACCATTAAGAAACAGAATCTGTATTTATGGGGCAGTATGCTTGGCTCTTTATTATTAACGATTTTGGTGATTTATGTACCAGTACTATCTGATTTATTTGAGTTCCAGCATATATCCTTGATGGAATTTGCAATTAGTATGGCAATGGCATTTAGTATCATTCCGATTGTGGAAATTGAAAAAGTTTTCTTAAGACATAAAAAGTAGAACAAGCGGCTGTTGTGAAGTACACAATGGCCTTTGTTTATGTATCTTGTATCAGATATTAGAATTATAGCGGAATTCAAGAACAGTAAGGAATGTTTACCAATGTTTTACTTTTACTTTTGATAGGTTGTGATATAATAAATGCAGCTAAGAAACGGGAGGATACAAAATTATGAAAATTTTAGTAACTGGTGGTACCGGGTTCATCGGAAGCCACACATGTGTAGAATTATTAGAAGCTGGACATGACGTTGTCATCATTGACAACCTGTATAATTCACAGGCAGACGTTATCGATAAAATCAAAACAATTACAGGGAAAGATGTTGCTTTTTATGAAAGTGACTGCTGTGATGAAGAAGCACTGGAAACAATCTTTAACGAACACAAGATTGATGCGGCTATTCACTTTGCAGGATATAAAGCTGTAGGAGAATCTGTCGCAAAACCAATTATGTATTATCAAAACAACCTGATGAGTACCCTTGCTTTATGTAAAGTCATGGCAAAACATGGATGTAAACGTCTAGTATTCTCATCAAGTGCAACAGTTTATGGAAATCCAAAGAGTGTTCCAATTAAGGAAGATTTCCCATTAGGACCTACAACAAATCCTTATGGAACAACAAAATTAATGATCGAACAGATTTTAAAAGATTTATATATTTCAGATCACGAATGGAATATTGCATTGTTACGTTACTTTAATCCAATTGGTGCGCATGCAAGTGGATTATTAGGAGAAAGCCCTAATGATATTCCAAATAATTTGATGCCTTATATCGTAAAAGTAGCAAATAAAGAATTACCATACTTACATGTTTATGGAAACGATTATCCAACACCAGATGGCACAGGTGTACGTGATTATATCCATGTTGTGGATTTAGCAAAAGGCCATGTGAATGCTGTGAATAAAGTGATGGAAAACATTGGTGTGGATGCTTATAATCTGGGTACAGGTATTGGATACAGTGTATTAGATGTTGTAAATGCCTTTGTGAAAGCAAATGGTGTAGAAGTACCATATCAGATTGATCCAAGAAGACCTGGTGATATCGCTGAATGTTATGCAAGTACAGATAAAGCATTCAAAGAATTAGGCTGGAAAGCAGAAAAGAATCTGGAAGAAATGTGTAAAGATGCATGGCATTTCTTAGAAACAACAAAAAGATAACAAATGAAAGATACCTTTGCGTATCTTTTTTTGCGCAATTACTTACAGAAACTTTACATATTATACATTGTAAGTGATATGAAAAAAGGGTATGATAAAGAGGCAAAAAATGGGAGGACTTGTATGAATGCAATTATTCTAGCAGCTGGTGTAGGGCATAGAATGATCAATCTGACAAAACAGACCAACAAGACGCTGTTGCCAATTGGCGGTGTTCCAATGATAGAAAGAACCATCCAGTATTTGAAACAGGCGGGTATAGAGGATATCACAGTCGTTACAGGTCATAAAAAAGAGCTGTTTATGCCATTGAAAGAGAAATATGCAGTTCAGCTGATATATAATAAAAAATACTCTGTATACAACAGCTTATATTCACTAAAACTGGTATTGAATAAATTAGAGGACACTTTCGTGATTCATGGAGATGTGGTACTCTTTAAAAACTTTTTTATGCGACAGATGAATGCTTCTACTTTATATACCATTTTCAAGAATCCTAAGGGAGTACCGATGATGAAGATTCACAAGGACGAACAATACCGCTTAAAACAAGTAGAAATGTGTAGTGTGAATGAACGTATTACAACCTTTTTAGGGATTTGTTATTTTACAAAAGAAGATAGTGAAATGATTAAAAAATATTATGAAACTTCGATTACAGAAAAGAAGCTTCGTGATTATAAAGGTGAACTGGAAACTGAATTATTGCCATTGTTGTCAGATCGTATGGTGGTTCATCATGTGGATAATCGTTATGCAATGGAAATCAATGTCATGGATGATTATTATCAGGCATGTATCAAATATGAAAATTTTTGGAAACCTTAAGCGTGGGTTTTTATGAAACAACGGATAAAATAAATTAGATATAGTGTGAAAATACATATAAAAGAAAGCATAATTAGACTGAGTGGAAGCAATGTTTTCCATAATTTAACTGCGATAAAAAGAAAGAGGGCAGCGATGCCAATATAGATGGCAAGAAAAAGGCATGCGGCGGGGATACGTACCCATAAAGATGCTTTTTTGCTTTTGATGAGCTCACTGGTGCCTTCTAATACTAATTCTAAAATGATTTCAAGTAGAAATTCCATATGGATACCTCCAGTATAGTGTGGCTTTATCATAACAAAGATGAAGAAAGAATATATAAAAAAATTCTTAAAATGTCTTAATGTTGAACTTTTCTGTAAGAATTGACAAAAAAAGCAAAAAAGAAGTTGCAATTTGATTTTATGTGTATTATATTATAAAGGTGCCGCTTAGCGTGGCGCTTTTACATGCGTGGGAGAAGGTGGAGCAACCCTTCATCAACCACTGCATAAGACAACAAATTATAGGAGGTGTGTCTTGTGAGTAAAAAAGTTGCAAAGATTTGTAAACTACAGTTCCCAGCAGGAGGAGCTAGACCAGGACCAGCGCTTGCATCAGCAGGTATCAACATGCCACAGTTCTGTTCAGCATTTAACGATGCTACGAAGGACCGTGCAGGAGATATGGTTCCAGTTATCATTACTGCATACGAAGACAAAAGTTTTGATTTCGTATTAAAAACAACACCAGCATCAATTATGATCAAGAAAGCTGCTAATATCAAAAAGGCTGCTGGAGATCAGAAAGTAAAAGCTGGAAAAATTACTGTTGACCAGTTACGTGAAATTGCAGAATACAAAATGCCAGACTTAAACGCTAATGATGTTGAAGCTGCTATGCGCATTGTTGCAGGTACAGCTAGAAACATGGGTGTTGAAGTTGAAGGTTTTGAAGGTTAAGAGAAAGGCGAGAGGTAATTAAATATGGCAAAAGTAGGAAAAAAATACGCTGAAGCTGCTAAGAAAGTTGATCGCTCTAAATCTTATCCTGTAGCTGAAGCAGTACAATTAGCAAAAGAAACAAACACAGTTAAATTCGACGCTTCTGTTGAAGTTAGCTTCAAATTAAATGTAGACCCACGTCATGCTGATCAGCAGATCCGTGGAGCAATGGTATTACCACACGGTACTGGTAAAACTCAGAAAGTGTGTGTAATTGCTCAGGGACCTAAAGAACAAGAAGCAATCGACGCTGGCGCAGATTTTGTTGGTGGTAAAGAACTGCTAGACAAAATGCAGCAGGGATGGTTCGATTTCGACGTTATCGTTGCTACACCAAACATGATGGGTGAACTTGGTAAATTAGGTCGTATCTTAGGACCTAAAGGTTTAATGCCAAACCCTAAGACTGGTACAGTAACTATGGATGTTAAGAAAGCAATCGAAGACATCAAAAAAGGTAAAGTAGAATACCGTGTAGATAAAGAAGGTAACATCAACCTGATGATCGGAAAAGTTAGCTTTGATGATGAAAAATTGGTTGATAACTTCAATGCAATCTACAAGACAATTCTGAAAGCTAGACCAGCTGCAGTAAAAGGTACTTACATCAAGAACCTTGTATTAACAACAACAATGGGTCCTGGAATCCATGTAGCTGTTGAAAAATACTAATTGACTTTTAAGTAAAAGTTGTATAAAATAGCTATGTTATCAATATACCATAGACAGTAACGGCCGTTAAGGCTTAATTATGTTACCGAGGTGTTGAAAGTTTAAGATACATTTCTTTCACCCGTACGTCTATGCATACGGGTGATTTTTATAAAACTCTTAAGGTATATTGTTACATATAAATTTAGGAGGTGTAAAGTTAATGAACCAGGCGATTATCGATAGCAAGAAGACTGTTGTTTCTGAAATTGCTCAGAAAATGAAAGAGTCTGATTCTACAGTCGTTGTGGAATACCGTGGGTTAACCGTTGCTGAAATGACTCAGTTACGTAGAGATCTGCGTGCAGAAGGTGTAGATTTCAAAATCTATAAGAACTCTCTGGCACAGCGTGCTGCTGAAGAAGTTGGGGCATCTGACTTAACAAAAGATTTAGTTGGACCTAACGCAATCGCATTTGGAGCAGACGCAGTTGCTCCTGCACGTGTATTAGCAAAATTCGCTAAGAAACACGACAAACTTGTATTAAAGAGCGGAATCGTTGAAGGTAAAGTTGTTGGCGTAGATACGATCAAAGAACTTGCTTCATTACCAAACCGCGAAGGTATGTTATCAATGCTGTTAAGCTGCTTACAGTCACCAGTACGTAGTTTTGCATGTGCTGTTAAAGCTGTTGCTGACAGTAAAGAAGAAAACGGTGAAGCTGCTGCACCAGCTGCAGAAGCTAGCGAAGAAGCTGCTGCTTAATCAAAGCGCAGTCATTAATCAAACATAGGAGGACATGAAAAATGGCAAAATTAAACCAGGAAGACATTTTAGCTTATTTAGAAGAAGCTACAATCTTAGAACTGAACGAATTAGTAAAAGCAATCGAAGAAAAGTTTGGCGTAACTGCTGCTGCACCAGTTGCTGTTGCTGCTGCACCTGCTGAAGAAGCTGCTGCTGGACCAAGCGAAGTAACTGTTACATTAACTGATGTTGGTGGAACTAAAGTTGCTGTTATCAAAGCAGTACGTGAAATCACTGGATTAGGATTAGTTGACGCTAAAGGTATCGTTGACAAATGCCCAAGTGTAATCAAAGAAAACATCAAACCTGAAGAAGCAGAAGAAATCAAGAAGAAATTGATGGACGCTGGTGCTACAGTAGAAGTTAAATAATTAACTTTACAACTCTAAAAATTTACAGAAAGCCTTCGGGCTTTTTGTCACCTAAAAAGGCGGGATAACGATGGATCATTATTTTACAGATAATCGTCATTTAGCAGAAAACCGGAAGGAAATATCTTTCCGGTTTTGGTGTTTTACCTATACCTTTATCACTGATAATGGTGTTTTCAGTAAAGATAGTGTGGATTTTGGTACACGTGTATTATTGAAAACGTTATGTGATAGAAATGAATTAGGGGAACATATTCTGGATGTGGGCTGTGGCTATGGCGTGATTGGCATTACGTTGAAAAAAATCTACCCCAAGGCACAAATGGAAATGGTGGATGTCAATCCAAGAGCTGTGTTACTAGCCATAGATAATGCAAAGAAAAATAATATTGAAGCAGATATCCATGAATCTAATGTATACGAAAATGTAAAAGGGAATACTTTTAGTGATATCATAACCAATCCACCAATTCGTGCCGGTAAAAAAGTGATCTATAAAATCTTTGAAGAAGCTTATGATCATTTGGCAGAAAATGGTAATTTATGGGTTGTGATCAGGAAACAACAGGGCGCAGAAAGTGCCGTGAAAAAGATTAAAGAAGTCTTTGAAAATTGTGAAATAATTAACAAAGAAAAAGGTTATTTTATTTTAAATGCGAAAAAGCATTGACAATTTGACGTTTGATTGCTATTATAATAAATTGCATAATACTAAAATATTAAAATGGGATTTTGTGCCTTATTTTGGTAGAAAAAACTTGTAGAAAGGATGGCGTACATGGACAAAAAACAGCCTTATCGTATTGTCGCTTCCGGTAAAAAGGCAGAGCGTCGTGATTACTCAAAAGTTAGTGGACATCTAGAACTTCCTAATCTGGTTGAAATTCAAACAGATTCTTTTGAGTGGTTCAAGAACGAAGGAATCGAGGAAGTATTTAACGAAATCTACCCGATTCAAAACTATGGAGGAAACATCAAGCTGAAGTTCACAGGTTATGAATTTGGAGAACCTAAGTACAATGCGGAAGAATCAATGTATCGTGAATGTAACTTTGCGGCACCATTGAAAGCACGCATGGAGCTTGAAATTACCGATAACACCACCGGGGAAGTTATCAATAAATGGGAGGATGTCTTCCTAGGAGATTTCCCTTTAATGACGGAAACAGGTACCTTTATTATTAATGGTGCTGAACGTGTCATTGTATCACAGATTGTACGATCACCAGGTGCATATTTTGCGACTGGTTATGATGAAAAAACAGGAAAGGAATCCTTCTCTTGTGAATTGATTCCAAGTCGTGGTACATGGCTGGAATTTATGACTGAAATGAAAAAAGCGTCAACTGGACGTCTTTTAAACATGAGCATTGACCGTAAACGTAAAATGCTGTCAACCATCTTGTTTAAAGCAATTGGTATGTCCGTTGACTTAGATCGTAGTGAAGATCCACATGATACAACTGCAATCAAAACTTTCTTAAACGCTATGGGAAGAACAGTTGTGGAGGATTTACCACAGGATGATGAAAACCGTGAATTTATGGATCTTTACCTTACACTATATGCCGCATATTTTGGTAAGTATGAAGAAATTGAAAATACATTATTGGCAGATAAGGTAAAAACAAGACAGGAAGCATTGCTTTCTATATACGAAAACCAGCGTTCTGATGAAATTCCTACATTAGATGGGTCTATTACATTAATGAATGCCAAATTCTTTGATCCACGCCGTTATGATTTAACAAAAGCCGGACGTTATAAATTGCGTAAAAAATTAAATGCAATCAACCGTATCGATAAACACCGTCTTGCACAGGATATTCTGGCAGCAGATGGCAGTGTTTATATGGCTAGTGGAACAATGATTCACCGTGATGAAAGAAACAGTTTACGTGGAGAACTTGAAAAAGGTATGTATGTCAATGCATTCCCATTCAATCCATTATTCAACCATCCAGATAAAGTAAGTGTACCTACATCAAATAACTTAGGTTTGGTAGGTCGTGTACTTGCAAGTGATGTAGAACTGCCTGATGAAACATTGTTTGAAGGCAGCATTCTGACAAAACAGGATGTTGAAAAACTGGTTGCTTCTATGGATAAAGTAAATGTTCATGGTGGCATCATCGCTAAAGAAGTTGTCTTAACAAAAGAAAATGTAAATGCTGTATTAAACTATGGACAGCGTTTATATGCACTTGGACGTTTAACAGATGCACAAGGCAATGATTTATTAAATGAAGAAGATGATTTATTTGTAGAAGGCTATACACCAAGACAAAGAACAGATGTATTAAGTGCTTCTGCATTAGAAGATATCCGTAACCGTGTACACAATGGAGCTGTCATCAGTGCATGGTTAGTTGGTGCTGCTGTACAGGAAATCATGGTTTACGATGAAGAAAACCAGATAATTAAAGTTATGGGTAATGACCCATATGCTGACAAGCACACCATTACTATTTCCGATATGTACGCCCTTTATTCTTATAACTTGAATGTTATGGAAGATATCGGTGAAACAGATGATATCGATATGTTAGGAAACCGTCGAATCCGTTCCGTTGGTGAATTGATTCAGAACCAGTTCCGTATCGGTTTAAGTCGTATGGAAAGAGTTGTTAAAGAACGTATGTCTATTGCGGACATCGCTACGTTAACACCTAAAAAATTAACGAATATCCGTCCATTGACTGCAGCAATTAAAGAGTTCTTCTCAAGTTCTCAGTTGTCACAGTTTATGGATCAGCAGAATCCTTTGGCAGAGCTTACGAATAAACGTCGTATTTCCGCATTAGGACCTGGTGGTTTAACAAGAGATCGTGCTGGTTTTGAAGTACGTGACGTTCACAGTTCTCACTATGGTAGAATTTGTCCAATCGAGACACCAGAAGGTCCAAACATCGGTTTGATCAACAACTTAACATCTTATGGAAAAATCAATGAATATGGTTTCATTCAGACACCATATCGTATCGTAAATCCTGATGGAACCGTGCGTGATGAGGCAATTTATCTGTCCGCAGATGAAGAAGCAGATTACGTTATCGCTCAGGCCAACGAGGTCATCGATGGACGTTTGGTAAATGAACGTGTCGTAGCCCGTAAAGCCGGAGATACCATCATCGCTCGTCGTGAAGAAGTAGAATTGGCCGACGTTTCGCCAAAACAGATCGTATCTGTAGCGACTGCCTGCGTTCCTTTCCTGGAAAATGACGATGCTTCCCGTGCCTTGATGGGTGCGAACATGCAGCGTCAGGCCGTACCTTTATTAAAACCTCACTCACCATATGTAGGAACTGGTATCGAATATAAGATTGCCAAGGACTCAGGTGT
Source organism: Absiella sp. AM09-50 (assembly GCF_003433845.1). Classification (NCBI taxonomy): domain Bacteria; kingdom Bacillati; phylum Bacillota; class Erysipelotrichia; order Erysipelotrichales; family Erysipelotrichaceae; genus Amedibacterium; species Absiella sp. AM09-50. Next base: position 7,262 of record NZ_QVFI01000026.1, on the reverse strand, counting down.
TGGTGTAGTTGCGAAAGAAGACGGTGTGATTGAATACGTTGATTCTCAGCGTATCGTTGTCGCAAAAGATGATGGCGATCGTCATGAATACCGTTTACGTAAATTCCAGCGTTCTAACAATGGGACAAATATCAACCAGAGCCCAATTGTGAAAAAAGGTGAACGTATTGAAAAAGGTGACATCTTAGCGGATGGACCATCTATGGAAAATGGTGAACTTGCTCTTGGACAAAACGTAACCATTGCTTATATGACATGGTATGGTTATAACTACGAGGATGCCATCATTATGAGTGAACGTCTTGTTCGTGATGACGTTTATACATCCATTCATATCGAAGAATACGACATTGACTGTCGTGAAACAAAGCTTGGACCTGAAGAAATTACACGTGACATTCCAAATGTTAGCGAGAATGCATGCCGTAACTTAGACAGCCGTGGTATCATCATGGTTGGTGCGGAAGTTATGGAAGGCGACATTCTGGTTGGTAAGGTTACGCCAAAAGGTCAAAGCGAAATTTCTCCAGAAGAAAAACTGCTGTTGGCAATCTTTGGTGAAAAATCACGTGAAGTACGTGACAACTCATTGAAGGTACCACATGGTGGTGCTGGTATTGTTCATAGTATCCGTATCTTCAAGAGAAGTGAAGGACATGAACTTCCACCTGGAGTAAATGAAACAGTAAAAGTATATATCGTTCAGAAACGTAAGATTTCTGAAGGTGATAAAATGGCCGGACGTCATGGTAACAAGGGTGTCATCTCTAAGATTTTACCAGTAGAAGATATGCCTTATATGCCAGATGGAACGCCAGTAGATATCATGTTGAACCCATTCGGTGTGCCATCTCGTATGAACATCGGACAGGTACTAGAAATCCACTTAGGATATGCAGCTAAGAAATTAGGTGTAAAATTCTCGACTCCAGTATTCGATGGTATCAACAATCAGGAATTAAGTGACATCATGAAAGAAGCAGACATGACAGTTGATGGTAAACAGGTATTGTACGATGGACGTACTGGTGAACCATTCGATGAACGTATCGCTGTCGGTGTTATGTACATGATCAAGCTTGCCCACATGGTTGACGATAAACTGCATGCCCGTGCAACTGGACCTTACTCACTTGTTACTCAGCAGCCATTAGGTGGTAAAGCACAGAATGGTGGTCAGAGATTTGGTGAAATGGAGGTTTGGGCACTAGAAGCATATGGTGCTGCACATACACTTCAGGAAATCTTAACGATTAAATCAGATGATATCGTAGGTCGTACAAAAACTTATGAAGCTATCATCAAAGGTAAAGATATTCCAGAACCAGGTATCCCAGAATCATTCCGTGTATTAACACACGAATTACAGGCTCTTGCCATCGATGTGAAGATGCTGGATGAAGATGGAAACGAAGTAGATATTAGTAAAGAAGATGGAAATGAAGCAGTTGCTGCACCACTTCCACCTGTAGAAGATAAAGTAGAAAATGAAGAAGACATCAACGATTTAGCAATCGATGATGAAAATGAAGATGTTGATGATGATATCGATGCAGAAGAAGATTTGGATCTAAGCGAAGAAGATTTAGACGAAGAACTTCTGACAGACGATGAAGATGAAGAAAATGTAGAGGAGGCGTAAGTAGATGAGTGTTAATAATTTTGCCTCAATTCAGGTAAGTTTAGCTTCACCAGATCGTATCCATGAATGGAGTCATGGAGAAGTTAAAAAACCAGAAACGATCAACTACCGTTCTCAGAAACCAGAACGTGATGGTTTATTCTGTGAAAGAATTTTCGGCCCTAGCAAGGACTGGGAATGTTACTGTGGTAAATATAAAAAAGTACGCTACAAAGGTGTTGTATGTGACCGTTGTGGGGTAGAAATCACAAAATCAAGCGTTAGACGTGAGCGTATGGGACACATCGAACTTGCTGCTCCTGTTGCACACATCTGGTACTTGCGTGGTATCCCTAGCCGTATGGCATTGTTACTTGACGTAACACCAAAACAGTTAGAAGAAGTAGTATATTTCGTATCCTGGATCGTTACAGATCCAAAGGATACGAAACTGGAATACAAACAGATTCTTTCAGAAAAAGAATACCGTGAAAACATGGCAATTTATGGACCAGGAAGCTTTACAGCACAAACTGGTGCAGAAGCTGCTTTGACACTGTTGAAAGAAGTAGATCTGGAAGCTGAATATAAAAACATTCAGTTACAGTTAGAAACTGCACAGGGAGAAAAACGTAAAAAATTAATCAAACGTTTGGATACTGTACAGGCATTCCGTAATTCAGACAACGATCCAGAATGGATGGTATTAACGGTAATTCCAGTTATTCCACCTGATTTAAGACCAATGCTGCAGCTGGATGGTGGACGTTTTGCGACAAGTGATCTAAATGACTTATACCGTCGTGTTATCACTCGTAACAATCGTTTGAAAAAGCTGTTAGAACTTGGTACTCCTGCAATCATCGTTCAAAACGAAAAACGTATGTTACAGGAAGCTGTCGATGCCTTAATTGATAATGGTCGTAGAAGTAAACCAATCACAGGCGCTGGTGGACGTGCATTAAAATCTCTGTCACACTCATTAAAAGGTAAACAGGGACGTTTCCGTCAGAACTTGTTAGGTAAACGTGTTGACTTCTCAGGACGTTCCGTTATCGCGGTAGGACCAGACTTGAAAATGTATCAGTGTGGTATCCCTCGTGAAATGGCTATTCAATTATTCAAACCATTCGTTATCAACGAAATTGTAAATAGAGAAATTGCTAGCAATCCAAAAACTGCAGAAAAACTAATCGATCGTCAGGACCCACGTATCTGGGATATTGTGGAAGATGTTATCGATGGCTATCCTGTATTGATGAACCGTGCACCTACACTGCACCGTTTAGGTATTCAGGCATTTAAACCAAAACTAGTAGAAGGACGTGCTATGCGTCTGCACCCTCTGGTATGTACTGCGTTCAACGCCGATTTCGATGGTGACCAGATGGCTGTTCACGTTCCATTAAGTGAAGAAGCACGTGCCGAAGCATTAATTATGATGTTAGGTAGCAACAATATCCTTGGTCCTAAGGATGGTAAACCAATCGTTACCCCTGGACAGGATATGGTTATGGGTAACTTCTATTTGACAATGGAAGAAACTGCAGAAGAATTCTATGCCGAAGCAGAACGTTACATGTCAGTAGATTGCCCGAAATCAGCAGCATTATGGACTCGTTATGGAGATAACGAAGGACATGTGTATGGCAGCCTGGATGAAATTTTAATGGCTTATCAGACACAGCAAATCCATCTGCACTCCAGAATTGCGATTCCTGCAAGAAATTTGAAAAAAACATGCTTCACAAAAGAACAGGAAAACATGTATCTTTTAACAACGGTTGGTAAAGTAATCTTTAACAATATGTTCCCAGAAGATTTCCCATTCCTGAATGAAGTGAGCGAAGCTAACTTTAAAGCAACTCCTGAAAAATTCTTTATTCCAATGGGAAGTGATGTAAAAGAAGAAATCAAAAAACTTCCAATCACATCCGCATTCAAGAAGAAAGATTTAGGAAAAATTATCGGAGAAGTGTTTAAACGCTACTCAACAGAAAAAACAAGTGAAATCCTAGACCAGATCAAGGACTATGGATTTAAATATTCCACTGTTGCAGGTGTTACCGTATCTCTAAGCGATATCGAGGTTGCTCCTCATAAAGAAGATCATGTAGAATATGGTAAGGAAAAAGCCGAAGAACTGAAAATGCTGCGTAAGAAAGGTAAACTTACAATGCAAGAATGGGAGCGTCACTTAAATAAACTTTGGGCAGATGTCAAAGATGATATCGCTGAAGAGCTATTAGGTAACCTTCCACGTAAAAACCCAATCAATATGATGGCCCGTTCCGGAGCCCGTGGTAATACTTCTAACTTTACTCAGCTTGCAGGTATGCGTGGTCTGATGGCAAAACCATCACAATCAAAATCCGCAAAAGGTGAATATGTTCCAAGTATTATAGAGGTTCCTATCTACTCATGTTTCCGTGAAGGTCTGAATGTGTCTGAGTTCTTTATTTCCACACATGGTGTGCGTAAAGGTCTGACCGATACAGCCTTAAAGACTGCAGAGTCTGGTTATCTGACTCGTCGTCTGGTTGACGTTGCACAGGATGTTATCGTTAAACAGGAAGACTGTGGTACAGATAAAGGATATTGGGTAGAAGCAATCATTGATCGTAAGACAAACTCTATTATCGAAAGTTTCTATGATCGTCTAGCTGGACGTTATAGTAAACAAGAAATCAGAGATCCAAAAACAAATGAATTGATTATTGAATCAGATGAATTCATCACAGAAGCAATCGCACAGAAAATTGTAGATGCTGGTGTTGAAGGTATGTATATCCGTAGTGCATTCACATGTAAATCTATTTACGGTGTATGTAAAAAATGTTACGGACGTAATATGGCAACTGGAAAAGACGTAGAAGTAGGAGAAGCTGTAGGTATTATGGCTGCCCAGTCTATCGGTGAACCAGGTACACAGCTGACCATGCGTACATTCCATACCGGTGGTGTTGCGAGTGCAGATGGTGGAGATATCACACAGGGTCTTCCTCGTGTCGAAGAACTTTTCGAAGCACGTTGTCCAAAAGGTGTTGCTGTTTTAGCACAGATTTCTGGTGAAATTACAAGTGTAGAACCATTAGAAAATGGTACTGGATTTGAAGTTGTCATCAGTAACGATAAAGAAAGTATCGCTCATAAGGTTTCATTGGTACAGGCAATTCGTCCTTGGATGAAAGTCGGTGCACATGTAGAAGCCGGTGATAAGATTACTGAAGGTCAGGTAGATCCAAAAGAATTATTGAAGGTAGCTGGTGTACGTCAGGTACAAAACTACATTCTAAAAGAAGTTAAGAAGGTTTATGCTAGCCAGGGTATTGAAATCAGCGATAAACATATCGAAGTTATGATTCGTCAGATGTTACGTAAAGTTGTAGTATTAGAGGGCAACGATACAGATCTGAATCCAGGTGTACAGATTTCTTTAACAGAAATTACAAAAATCAACCGTAATGTATTATTGTCTGGTAAAGTACCAGCAACTTTCAAACCAGTATTATTAGGTATTTCTAAGGCGTCAGTAGAAACAGACTCCTTCTTATCTGCTGCATCATTCCAGGAAACCACAAAAGTACTGACAGATGCTGCTATTAAGGGTAAAAAAGACTTCTTAATCGGATTGAAAGAAAACGTTATTATTGGTAAATTGATTCCAGCTGGAACAGGATGTAAAGCTGATAGAGAAACTAATAAACTGATTGATATAAAAGCTCAGGAATTAAAAGAACAAAGAGAAGAAAGAAATCATCGTGATGAAGATGATGACTTTATGAATTATGTTCTTGGTCCAGAGAAGTTGACTAGCGAAGATATTCAGAAAATCATGGCAGATGAAGCAGCATTGTCTATTGACGACAGCTCTGATTTGCACATTGTACCTGAAAACTAATAAATGAGAAGGCGTTTATAATGAATGCCTTCTTTTTTTGGTAATCAAATTTTTTAGGGGTTTTTGCCAGAAATTTAGGGGGCAACTTTAGGGGGATGAAGGAAACAAACAAAGAATTTAAGACCCCTAAAGTTAAAAAGAAAAGGAATCAGCAAAAACAGTGCTGATTCCTTTTTAGGTTATGCTCTATTTGTTTTTATCAATCTATTAATTGTTTTTTACTTTATAGTTGCCACGTTTTTTCCCTCTGTAACTGTGTATTTCTTCCTGAGGCTTTGGCATATTTCTTATTGCGGGATGATTTCTTGTAGACCAGAGTATGCGGTTTCTAGTATAATCGAAATTAGAGAAGCCTCTAGAGTTTCTCTTATAGTCTTTCGGCTTCCGGTTGAATGATTCCATTGGCCCATTGGATAGACGTGCGTAATAACGGTCGCTGTCTGTGGCATTTCTCCATGATACCTCTGTAACAGTAAATGAGCGGACAATTTCATTTTTGTATTTATCAAGGTATTCAGAAAATTCCCGTGGGATATAGCTTCTGGAAGCCTTAAATTCAGTTATCAATTTATTAAGTTCAGACATGGCAGCGTCTTCAGAATCAAAAGATGTTTTATTGAAACTGATATATTTCTCTTTCGCTTCAAGGATCATAGGGAATCTGGGATCAAGTTCAAGGAACATCTTCTCGATCATATATGTATCCGCATAGATACCGAGAGATCTGTGGTAATATCTCCTGTGTGAATGATTAATATCATCCTGGTTCTTAAGCAGAACCCATCTATATTTTTTGAGCAATATAACTTCCCGAGATTCCTTAATGGTTTTATTATCACGGTTGGTTTCAAAATTAGACTGATCAAGAGCTTCACGGTCTTTCTTTTTATAGCTTTTCATCACCAGATTGATATAAGGCTAACAATAAAGATAATGCAGGTAGAATCCTGTAAAATAGGGTGCTTGATTTTTCTCTTATAGATGCCTTCAGAATGCATCCTGCATGAGCAGTTAGGGCAGTAAGTGGGTATAGGCGGTCTTGAAATATAGACATATTTCGTATCGCCAGCAACTTCAACATTATCGATACTGATAGAGCCATCATCAGGTAGGCTCAGCAATTTAAAAATATAAGAATAATCCATGAGTTACCTCCTTTTAACAGAGAGCATAACCATGAAATATTATAAAAAAAGAAACAGATAGATTCACCTATTTCTCATTTGAAATAACCCCTAAAGTGCCCCCTAAATTTCAGACCCCTAAAGATTTTGGATACCCCTTTTTTTTGTGTTAAACAGCGTTTTTAAGCGATTTTAGAAAGATTAATCCATTTAACCTATAAGAGAAGCATGCATATAGATGATAGTGGAAACAAGATATATTTTGATATTTAAAAGCATATAACTTCATTTACAAAGCTTAAATGAATAAAATAAAAGTATGTTTTATGGATTCAAGCGTAAAATCTCAATAAATAGAAAATAAAATGTGCGGTTTAATACAAAATAAAGAACTTTTGTGATTAAAAACGAAGCTTTTTTGTGTTTTTAATTCAAAATAATGGATATGAAATTGAAAAAATCATATATTTTATAAGACATAATTGTGATAAAATAAGCGGAATATAAGTTAATAAAGCCAATATTTACGCGATATCAAGGTAAAATCAGTGATTTTAACAATTTTTCGATAAAAAAACGAAAAAAAGATAAAAAAAGCGTTGACAGGAGGAAGGAT
>NZ_QVFI01000025.1:0-62279 GCF_003433845.1 Absiella sp. AM09-50 | reverse complement strand
TGGACAAAAATGTTTTAATTATTTTGTGTGTCTACTTGACACAAGCTGATCAGTCATCGACGTTCAACTCCTCTCTTATATTTATGAGTTTCTTTTTTTAGATTACTTTTCTGTTACTTTACTAAATTTTTGCTAATGATATTTTAAATTATTTTTTGATAATCCATTGACCGAAGCGTTTTCCTCCAATTCGTTCAATAGTTTTATCCTTACTTAACTTCTTAAAAATTCTTTGAACTGTACGCTCTGTTACTGATAAATGTATAGCAATTTCTTTTTGTGTTATTTGAGGGTTTGAGCGAATAATACTTAATATTTTATTTTCCAAACCGACATCCAAACCGACATCTAAACCGACATCTAGACCGACATCTCGTTTTTTATTATTAAGAGCTTTTAGACTGATTGTAATGAACTCAGACGTAATTTCGTATTCAGGCATAGGTGCTCCAAGTTCACCACATGCTTCACATATTTTCTGAATACCTCTTCCCCAAACTTCCACATAGCCCGCTCTAAAAAATGTATTAGCAATATTTGGATTATATGGTCTTGATGCATGGCGACGCATTAGGTTGTCTTTTGTCCAATCACTTGGAAAGACGCAATCATTACTTATATACATAGCATCATCTTCAACACGAATTTGAATAGGAATAGATGAAGGATAAAATTTGTGTAAGATAGCATTGTAAACTGTTTTAGCCTCGTTATGTTTGTTTTAATTTTCTTCTTTTTGGGAAATAAACTGTGTCAAATAAATTGGTAGGCATAAAATATCCTTATCTTTAGATACATCTTTGGTATGAATAATATAGCGATTTAATATTCGATCAGAAAATTTCTCATAAAATACATCAAGAGAAGCATGAACTTTGTATCTTGAGGATTTTACCTCAATTGGACATATCTTATTTCTTTTTGAAATTACAAAATCTATCTCATAATTTCTTTTTTGTTCTTGTTGGTAAAAAGTATAATAAAATAAATCATTTCCTGTTGCGGTTAAAATTTGTGCAACTGCATTTTCATAAAGATAGCCTAAATTTGTTGCTAACTTATCATTCAATAATTTTTCATAAATGATATTCTCTGTAAAATCCTTATCTTTAAATTGTAAAGTTACAAATAAGCCAGTATCTGCCATATACAATTTAAATTGATTTAAATCTTTATATGCCGATAAACCAATATCTGGATTATTTGCATGATATGCAACCGATACTACTTTAGAGTCTTTTAATTCTGATACTAAACTTAAAATAGTGGTATCTGTTGTTTTATAAGAATTTAATACTTTTTTAGTTTGAAAACCTTTTGCATTTTTATTTAACTGTGAGGGGATTGCTTCAAATAGCATTGCTAATCGTCCTGTTGAATCAATCTTTCTAAAATCATCTTCATATAAATTGATAATATCTCTTTTTACATCATCTACTTTTTTGAAGTTATTTGTGGTTATAAATTCGTGCACTGCTTGTGGCATACCTCCAACAAGCATGTAAAGTCTAAAATCTCGTAATAACTTTCTGTTTAATTGATCGCCAAATGACTTTTTAGATTCAAAGACACCTTTTAATAATTTCATTGTCGTTGAATCACCAAGAGCCCATAAAAATTCCTCATAATCCATTGGGTGCATCTGAAGTTTTCTTTCCTCACTTGGAATTAAAATATCCTTTACATTCTTTTTTATAGAGATCAAAGATCCGGTTTCTATATAATCGTATCTTCCATCTTTAACTAATGCCTTAATTGCTTGTCTTGCTTTTGGACATAATTGAACTTCATCAAAGATGATAACTGATTTTCTCGTTTCCAATTCAACATGATATTGTAACTGAAGTTGTAGAAAAAAATAATTTAGATCGGACATATCTTCAAATAATTCTTTTATAGTATTTGAAGCTGTCGAAAAATCAATTAGAATATAAGTTGCGTATTCATTTTTTGCAAATTCTTCTACAACTGTTGATTTTCCTACACGTCTTGCCCCTTCGATCAATAATGCTGTTTTCCCATCAGAACTACTTTTCCATTCCTTAATTTTTGAATATATTTTTCTTTTAAACATATAGGTTTAACACCTCCACAAAAATATTATACCCAAAAAATAAAATAACAGCAATAATATATGTCCAATTTCCGCAATAAAAAAATCACAAAAACCTCCAATTTCCGCAATGAAAAAAGTTCTCATATATCCAATTTCCGCAATATAAATAAGAAAGGGTACTAGGGATTATCCCTAGAAAAAGGATAGGAGTAGCCTTGTGGCTATCCGTATCCAGTGCTTGCTGGTATAGTGTATAGCACAATCCCTCTACACGAATGTAAGGGCATGTGCATATGACCACCTCAAAAAGAAATCAGCTTGTTTCACTTTTTTCAAAGAAGTGAAGTGTACTATTTTGCAGTTTTTCATACTGATTTTTTAATGAATAAAGTTCTTTTAACTGCGTTGTTATCTCTGATAATTCTTCATCAAGTTGGTTTCGTTTGTTTATTTTTTGTTCTTTCAATATTTCCAATTTTTTAATTTCTTTTTCGATTTTCTTTATCATTGTAGCACCTCCCATCATCGTTCTTGCATCATTCTTTGTTGATTTTTCGATTGAATTTGTTTTCCTAATCGCACGATCAACTCATCATTTACATCTTTTCCATAACAAGAAATACAATCTTTTATATCCATGTACCATAATTTTTTCTGAATATTTTTCGCAGAAAGTCGTCCTGCTTTATCATTATCAAGATGAAGTACAAGACTTTTTATTTCTGGAAAATCTTCAAGATACTGTGTCAAGGCAACCGGTAATTTTAAATCCTCTGTTGTATCTTTTCGTGGAATCGCAACCCCACCTAATGATAAAAGATGAATACTTCGATAATCCTTTCCATTCATTTTTAATAATGTTGCGTAAGATAAAGTATCAATGGCTGACTCAAAAATATGCAACTCTTTTGATAAAATATGAGGTTGAATAGAGAAACAAAACCGTTTATCACTGCCATAGACATCGCCTTTAAAATCATTTTCAACACTTCGTATATTGGCATACTTTGGGATATGATTTTGTTTATCGTAGCCAATAAAAGTTACATGTGTATATATGATTTTAGTATTTGGATTGATATATTTGCTTTCATAAATGACATGATTATTGATACAGTCTTGAATGATTTCTTCATCAATTCCACGTTCTACAAGATAACAAATTGCTTTTTCATTGGTAGAAGATGGAGTAGGAAGGTGAAGTTTTTTATTTTCTTCCTTTGCTGAATAGGCAACATAAACAGGCTCTTTTGCTTTTGTTTTTTGTAATAAGATCTCAGCTGCATCTAAAAAAGAGTAGTTATCCACCTTCATTAAAAAGTCCAATGCACTTCGTCCTCCGATGCCCATTGACTGCCAGTGCCATAAGCCATTTGAAATATGCAGGCTCTCATGGTCTTTAATACAGTAGGTATCATGTGATATTTTCTTTAATCGATCGGGTTGATAATTGCCTAAATAGGTCAACAGATCTATCTTTTTTATTTCTGCTAAATCCTTTGGTTTGATATGTTTTATCATAAACACCTCCATAAAATTGAAAAATCACAAATGTTTTTTCACTTGTGATCTTTCGTTTATTGTTCTTCTGTTTTTTGAAACATTGATTCTTTTTCATTTTTAAATTCATGAAATATGCTTTGCAATATCGTTGTATCATGACAACCTAGCAAATAGATGACTGCATTTTCTAAAGTATAAAGGTAATTTTCTAATCCCATATATCTTATAAATAATTTGTGTTCTTCTTCAGTTAGATAGATACTATCCTCATTGATAAGGAAATTTTTGATTGCAGTGTGTTCTAAGATTTCATTCATTTTTTGTTCGGTTTCTACATATTTTTTTGAATGCTTTCTTAAAAAAGTTACGCAGTCATTATCAAAATGTTCTAGTCTAGTACAAAGATAGGCAAGCAGTTGATCATAATTTTCCATGATACCATTCCTCCTTGCCATCATTATAAAAAGATATTTTGATGGAAACAAATGTGCGATAGACATTCATTTATCGTGCTAATGCTCTTTCTGTAATCTTTTCTTTTGCTGGATCGATCTCTGTATCATCTATAATATCAGGATCTTTTTCATCTAATTTTAATTCCATCGTTAATTGTGCCAAGCGTTTTGTTTTTTCATTTAATTCATTTTCATAAATAAAAGGTTTCTCAAATTCAATTTTTGAAGTTCTTAATTCATTTGTTAAGCGTTGGAGTTCATGCTCAGCTTCAACTAATCTTTTATCAAGATTTTTCAAAGCATTATTCATACGAGAAAAATTTCCTAGTTTATCTGTTCCTAAAGTAATCGTTGTACTAGACTTGTTTTTTATCGTCAAACAACATTCCTTTGCTAACATAGAAAAATGAGTGTAGAGTGAAAAATCACGATACTTTCCAATATAGACAAGATTTTCCGTTGGATTTTGTCGTGCTAGTTCAATGAGCATGGTTCCTGCTTCTGCTTTATCTTTATACGAAACACCGTCCAACTCGATTCCGATAAACTCATCATTTTCTGATAATGGATTCTGATTTTTCAAGATAATATCTTCTTTTAATCCTGAAATTTCTTCTTGTATTCGTGTCATTTCACGTGGCAATCTTTTTAAAATATTATCTTGTAATTCATATTTTTGATTTAGATAATTAGATTTCAAGTCATTGAGCTTATTAACTTCTATATCTAAATTACATCGTTCCATAATCTTAGGATCACCGCAAGCGATTGCTTTGATTTCAGCATAACGCATAGACATATCATCAACTTCGTCCATCGAACGCTGCACAACTCTCCCTGTAATGACTTGTGAAATAAAGGATTGTTTCTTTTCTATTGTTTGGAACATATAAGCATCAAAGGTTCCTTCGGTAACATATCGAATGATATTGACTTCGGGATTGATGTTTCCTTGACGAATTGCACGACCAGAGCGTTGCTCTAAATCTCGTGGACGCCAAGGACAATCAAGATCATGAAGTGAAATAATTCTATCTTGCATATTAGAACCTGCACCCATTTTGCTTGTTGATCCAATCAAAATTCGCACCTTTCCAGAGCGTACATTCGCAAACAATTCTTTTCGTAAAACTTCATTATTATTTGTATCATGAATGAATGCTATCTCATGACTTGGAATGCCACGCTCTACAAGTTTACGTTTTATATCTTCATATACACTTGTAAATATCGGCTCTGTTTCGTTAGTAATGCTTTCTTCATTGATATTTTTTGAACTGTTTTTTGGAGTAGACATATCACAAAAAATCAGTTGAGTAGAAAGATTTTCTTTCGTATCTTTCCAAGTTTCATACACATTATTGACACAAGCCATTACTTTGCTCTCTTTATTTTCTGGTAATAAGGTATTGATCAATCGCTGCTCAAGGGCTAGTTTCTTTCCATCAGAAGTGATTTTTAACATATTATCAATATGTGGATCAACATTACCGCCTTTGATTTGTTCCGCTCTTTCACCTAAAGACTGAATCATTTCTTTTTGTTCGGGACTAGCAGGTACAGATATAACTTTATAATTTGCCTTTGGAGTTGGAAGATCAAGCATATCGGCAGTTTGTATGTCTGCAACTTCTCGAAACATGGTCATCAGTTCAGGAAGATTAAAGAACTTGGCAAAGCGAGTTTTTAATTGAAATTTTGTGCCATCAGGTGTTAATTCCATTGCAGTGGTTGTTTCTCCAAATGTGGAAGCCCATGCGTCAAAAGACTCTAATCCTTTTGCTTTTAATAAATCATATTGAAGATAACGCTGCATTGTATAAAGCTCAGCCATACTGTTAGAAACAGGTGTTCCTGTCGCAAAGACAACACCTCGATTATTTGTAATCTCATTGAGATATTGTGTTTTGGCAAATAAGTCGGAAGCTCTTTGTGAATCGGTTTGCGAAATACCAGATACGTTTGTCATCTTGGAATAGATAAATAAATTCTTAAAAATATCAGCCTCATCAATAAACATCATATCAATCCCTAACTGTTCAAAGCATAAAATATCATCTTTATTTGATTGATCATTGAGCTTTTTCAATCGTTCTTCCATCTTTTTTCGCATTGCTTCTAACTGCTTGATGGTGAAATTTTCACCGTTATCGTTTTTTACTTGGCGTATTCCTTCACTAATATCCTTGATTTGTTGTTCAATCAAAACCTGTTGACGTTCAAGGGAAATGGGCATCTTGGTAAACTGACTATGGGCAATGATGATTCCGTCCCACTCACAAGTTGAGATTTTAGAGAAAAATTTATGACGATTGGCTTTTGAAAATGTATCTTTGGTAGATACTAAAATATTCGCACTTGGGTACAAGCGATAGAAATCAGAAGCAAAATCACCAATGATATTGTTTGGCACTACATAGATGGGTTTCTTACACAAACCTAACCGTTTGCTTTCCATTCCAGATGCAATCATTTCAAAACTTTTACCTGCACCAACACAGTGGGCAAGCAATGTATTACCATGATATAGCACACGAGCAATCGCATTTAACTGATGTGGTCTTAATTGAATATCCGTATTCATTCCTGCAAGTGTTAAATGACTTCCATCATATGTTCTATTTCGAATGGAATTGAATTGTTCATTGTAAATTTGGCATAAATCTTCACGACGCTCAGGATTTTTCCATATCCACTCATTAAAGTTTCGTTTGATGATTTCTTGTTTATCTTGAGCGATAGCAGTTTCTCTTTTGTTCAGTACACGCTTTTCCTTTCCATCGTCATCTAACACCTTATCAAATATTTTACAAGGTCTAAGATTAAGCGTATTTTCTATGATCTTATATGCGTTGATTCGATTTGTTCCATAAGTTTTATTTGATTTTATACTAGAATCTAATCCTTTTCTTGTAATTGTCCATTCTTGGGTAGCAGCAACATAAAGTATTTTAATATTTTTCTGTTTCCATTGAGGAGTATCCAAGAGTTGATACATAAATTCTTCGTAATAATGCTTTGGTATCCATGTACTTCCCAAACGTACACTAATATCTCCGGCTTTGATAGGTTCAGGCTGCACTTGTTCTAAGGCTTTGACATTGATCGTATAAAGCTCAGGATTTTGTTTTGCGACGTGTCTTGCAAAGACTAACTTTTCACGCACATTTCCACTTAAATATTCATCAGCAGTTTCATATACAGGATTGCCATCTTGATCAAGAAGTCTAGGATTACGGAAAATCACGCCTTTTAAGTTTTCAATCAATTGTTTTTCAGACAGTTTTGATAAATCTGACATATACTTTAAATCAACACGTCCTTTTTCCGCCATGCTGACTGTTAGTGCTTCATCGGCGTTTTCCACAGAATGAATTTCTTTGTTAGGTCGTATCGTCTGTTTATCAAAAATATCGGCTTTTCGTTTTAATGTTTTATCTTCATTTAACACTTCCAATGAGCATAACAGTCCATAAGAAGCATCTTCTTGAAACACACGCTTATTAGCATTGTCATTGATCAGTCCATACTTTAAAGTAAACATATCATAGTGCATATGGAGTTCTTTTTGTAATGCTGCAATATCTTCATGACGAAAACCTTTGGTCTGCATTTCAATCAATTCGTGCAAACAATCACGAATTTGAATCAGTCCTCGTATTCGATTTTCAGCTGTTCTGTTTGTTTCATGCGGATACATTCGACTGTTTTCTCGATAATACAATTTTCCATCAGATACACAGAAACTAAAGTTTCGTACATTTGGATCAGCTGGAATAGAGTGATCTTCTTCATCAACAAAAAGAACAGATCGTTGGTCAATTTGAGCAGTGATATGTGAAAATGCTTGTTCAAGTTGAGTCGATAAAGATTGTCCTTCTATGGCTTTACAGGTAAATGCTTTTCCATAAGGGGAACTTTCTTCTACCATTTTACCAAGTATCATGTGTGGGTGATTGACAAAATAAGCGTTCATTGTCAAACCATTGTCATTGCTTTCTACATTCAACCACTCGGGTTCATGCACATAAGGTCTTTCTCGTTTCTGCAAAACTAAAATATCACTGGTTACTTTTGTTCCCGCATTGGCAGTAAAAGTGTTGTCTGGTAAACGAATTGCCCCTAACAGATCTGCTCGTTGAGCAATATATCTTCTTACATTGCTGTTTTTCTTATCCATTGTAAAATGAGAAGTAATGAAGATCACGACACCACCGACTTTGACTTTGTCTAATGCCTTAGCAAAGAAATAATCATGAATCATAAAATTATTTTGTTTGTACTGTGGATCAAAGATTGGAATTTGCCCAAAAGGGACGTTTCCTATGACTGCATCAAAGATATGATTAGGAATATCTAAATCTTGAAATCCTTGGATTGCAACGATTTCTTTTTGGTAAAGCTGTTTTGCGATCTGTCCGGAGATCGTATCAAGTTCAACACCATAGAAATTGCAATTCATTTCCTTCGGCTGCATACCAATAAAGTTACCGATACCACATGATGGTTCTAAAATATTTCCTTCGACAAGTCCCATATCATTGAGTTTCTTGTAAATGGCTTGTATCACGATAGGCGGTGTAAAAAAAGCAGTCAAAGTTGATTCTCTGGCTGCTTTGTATTCTTCATCTGTTAATAGTTCTTTCAATTCTTGATATTCCTGTTTCCAATTTTCTTTTGTTTCATCAAAGGCATCGGCAAGCGATCCCCAACCAACATATTGGGACAAGATTTCTTGTTCTTCTGTTGTTGCTAAACGACCTTCATTTTCCAACTGTTTTAATAAGCGAATAGCATGGATATTAGCTTGATATTTTGCTTTTGGACCTCCAACTCCCAATTCCATGTTGGTAATGTGAAAATTGTTTCGCTCATGATCTTCATACTGAGGAAGTAATTTATGAGAAGAAAACTGTGATGTCGATTGAGGTGGCTCTTGTTTAACTTTCAGCTCTGTTTCTTTTTGAGCAGGTAAAATCTCAACTGTTTTTGTTGTTTCCTTATCTTTATCAGAAACTAAATCATCACTTTCTTGTTCAACTTCTGTATAAGAATTTGATGTGTCTATCTTTTGAATTTCTAATGTTTCTTTTGGAATGAGTGAGGAAAGAGAGGAGAGTGGAGTTTTTAAATACCGTTGTTTAAATTGTTCTAACTGTATATCACTTCCACTAAAACTTACCATATTTCCATGTTTATCAAATTCAAAATCAATTTGAATACCATTATCATCAATTCTTCCTTTTGAAAAGCGATAGTTTTGGTAGTTCAATGTTTGTATATAATTTTGAACCATTTCATTAAGTTGTAGTTCTTCTTCGTAATCGTCAGGCTCACCATCAGTTAATGCTAACTGATAAGATTTCCCGTCAATGATATATTCACGAATATTTAATAGATGATCGACATCGTCGATTGCTAGTGTATAACTTGATAACAAAACATCATCATGATTATGTTCTTCCATCACAAGTTGATTGTTTTCAATAAAAAATTCCAACAGTCTATTTTCTTTTGTATGTTGAAAAGCCATGTAATCACTTTGATGTTCGAAAAGAAGGGGAGCGATTTTATGAAGCTGTTCATAGTTTTCTATTGCCACTGTTTGATAAATAAGAATACTGCTTTCAACTTCTTGAACAGTTTCAAAGTGATCGTTTTGATACATGACTTTATCTTTATCATATAGATATTGATTTCTCAGATCCTGACGAATTACAGTATCAAGCCATTTTCTTTCAAGTGTTACATCAATTGGATCGATCGTTTCTGTTCCTTGATATAGATTCAAAACAATATTTTCATCATCAATCAGTTCGATCGTACCATAGTATGTTTCATCATAGGAAGAAAAGAAAACCATATCACCTGTGTTGTATCGTGGGGTACTTGAAAAATTGTTTCTTGCAAAAGAGAAGTTGATTTCATTTTTATCGATCAGTTCATTTTCGTGTCGAAAAGTATAAAGCATGGACAATTCTTCACGAAGCATAATTGCAGAGCCTTTTTCTTCTATATCATCACTTTCATCAATCAAAAGGTTTAAGTGTTTTATGGTATCGACCAACGCACCAACATCATGAAAAGAATCTATGAAGTTTTGGATATTTTCTTCTTCATTTGAATGACTGTTATCATTGTATTCATAAGGATCATGCTCCTTATAAAATGAATTTAAACGAACTGCAAGGCTAAATTGTGTATCTAGGATAGGGGTATAAACTTTATTTTGTGTTTCTTTTCTTTCATTAAAAGCACTGTAAGTACCTAAATAATACTGTTGAACCTTTTGAAAAATATCTTTCATGTTTTGATAATTTTCATCAATATCTGCTGTATTTTCTAATGCTATATTCATTAAATCTAAGATATGCTTTACATTATCATCGTTGCGTAATGCTATTGCTAAGTTATCTGAATCAAAGTGATAAAATTCATTTACCATATATGGTCTAAGATTAGAAAACGGGAGTCGATAAAAGAAAGAGTGAATAGCATTTGCAATTTGTTGTCTTTCATAATGACTTTTTCCTAATTCTTCTTCCGGTGTTAAAAATTGATTGCGACGGATAAGGTAAGAAATTCTTTGTTCAACCTCTTTCCATTTCATAAAGAAGAAAGCTTTTGGTTTTGTTACTGAATCTCCATAGAGTATCTTGATACCTTTTCCATCGGCAGAGTAGGAATTTGAACCACTGATTCCCCATTCATTTTTAATAAACTGAACACGTTCTTTTACATCAGTATGTTGGCTAAAATAAGATAATAATTTGTATTTAGCATCTGTATGTCGGCAAATCACATGATCAATATAGTCCTGTGTAATAAAGTAATTAGATTCTAATAATTGATATTGTGGTGCGCTAAAGGATAAGCGATGATCATCTAAATGTTCAATAAATGATAATACTTTGATTGGATTATACAATTTAAATCGCATGAGTTCATGGTCATGACGATAGGCATTACTAAACTCTTTTAAATATTCAATGGTACGTTGTAAAAAATCGTTGTCATGCAGTAATGCAGCAAGTTCTTTTGTATCATTAGGAAAACCATGTTGAAAATGATATTCTTTTGGCAGCATATACTTTTCATCGGCTTCATCGCTCATGTCTTGTGCCATATACCAAAGCATTTGGGCACCTTGACGATATTCATATTCAGATAACTGGTTTAATTCTTCTTGAGGTAAATAACGTCCGGTATCTAACAATCGGCGAATTCCTTTTGCGACTTCTTCCCAAGAAAATAACTGATGTTCAAAGGAGTTGATAATACCTTTTCCCCAAGTCATCATCATTCCTGTTTGATCCCATTGTACTGAAATATGACGATTTTGTTGAATAAAACCTGCATATCCTTTACGGTACATTTCTTTTATAAATGCCGCATTTTCTTCTAAAGGTCGATCGTGAGAAAGGAATGCTGCAACTCGAATCTTTAAATCTCTTATATTCATATCATCGCTAAGCACCGTATCAATGGCTGATTGTGGCATTTGGAAAATCTTAGGCGTATGTTCTTTTTGAGCAGGTTCAATTGGTTCTAAATCAAAAAGATTTAATTGTTGTTCATCAGAAGAAAGTAACGGTTTTAATGGAATGGATAAAAATACATTTCTGTCGATCATATCCTCTATAAATCGGGTTACATCTTCCCATGATAGATCGGCTTTAAATTCAGTATTGCTGTAATTACCTTTCCATACTCTTAATACATCTTTCTCAGTATCATTGTAATAACCGTAACGAGTATCTGAAATGATTTCTTCTATATACATCTTTTTAAAAGATTCTTTCACATAAGCGATACGTTTTTCTTGGTTTTCAAATAACTCAAATACAGCAATAATGTCTTTGTTTTTATGAGCATGAAATTTATCCCTCTTTAATAATTTTTCAAAGGTTTCTTGAGATAAAAAAGCAGGTATTCCAAATGGATTACCTGTACTTTGTGTTTCTTCTAATCGTAAATCAGTT
The DNA here is from genome assembly GCF_003433845.1 of Absiella sp. AM09-50. Lineage (NCBI taxonomy): Bacteria > Bacillati > Bacillota > Erysipelotrichia > Erysipelotrichales > Erysipelotrichaceae > Amedibacterium > Absiella sp. AM09-50. The sequence continues at coordinate 50,283 of NZ_QVFI01000025.1, read as the reverse complement.
CTTGACGGAGAATTTCGTGAATCGTTTCCTCGATACTGTTCATCTTTTGAATCCATTCCATCTGATTGGATTCTTTCAACGCTTCGTTCACTCCTTGTTGTTTCATCATCTGTTCGAGCAGTAGATCGTGTCGTTGTGTGGCGATCTGGTCGATCTCCATCAAGTGTTGATTGAGTGTCTGTGTTGTCAAATAATTTGTGAATTGTATCGGACGATGTTCTTTGAGATAATGTTTTCTCATCAAGGCGTATTTCCCAAGCGTGATTTTCCCTTCGTCCTTGAGTGTTAAGTTGGGAATCAATTGTTCTCCCATTGGAATGTATTCTAGTTTCATTTTCCTGACTCCTTTCTATGTTTGGTATTTTTTGTTCAGGCTCATTGTATAACGGTAATTGATCCAATTCAAATGTGCGATTTTGATTTCGGATACATTCTAATACAGTTTTTCTAATCTCACCAATGAGCATTTGTGCCATATCTCGTGTAGGAACACCAATTGCATTGAGTGCTTGTTGAGAGTTAAATTGTGCTACCAATCGTAATGCGTCATCACTGATATAGTCATCTGCTTCAATGCCACATCGAGTAAGAGCAGCATAAGAAATACTGCTTTTTAAAAGGCTTGTATAGACCAACTGTAAATTGAGTTCATCTAATTCCTCTAGAAAAGTATCTTTGACATAATACTTTAATTCTGAAAAGTAATCTCCAATTCCTTCTTCAACAATCGTATCAGCGGCTTGAATAATTGCGTCTGCTAAAGATAAATTATTTGTTTCTTCTACACCAAAATGGTTCACCAATGTGTCAATAACATCTTTTTCATATTCTGATTTCATTGACCATATAGGAACCGGACGATATTTATTTGTTTTTCTTGTATCACTTATATCAAAATAATAACGAAGTCTTGCGTATCCGTCATGATGTGGATCAAATACTGCAATTCCTTTTGATTTTGGTTTGATCCATAATCCATACTTTTTATTCCAATCTTCCATCTCTAAGACTGCGATTGCGTCTGGTCTTTGAGCATAAATCATAACCATATCATCAAAGGATAGACGATAATTTTTACATGAAGATGTTAAGAATTGTTTCCAAGTAAATTCGTTTTTGGAAATATCTTTGAGTGTTTGTTCGTAAAGTTTCGTTGCTTGATAATAACTGATTGCCATATAGATAACACCTCCTTAAATTGCTTTTTACATGAGCAGTTTATTATCTTGCATACTCTTTGTGTTTTGTTTGATTAAGTTGTTGCAGGAACTGTGGAACTTCTTTAAAGCCAAAACTATCAACATAATAGGCTTTGCTTTTTCCATGATCGTTTACAACAATAACATTACTCACACTAAGAGAACGCATTTTACGAGCAAAAGGGCGATAATCAAGATTGTGCTTATAAAATATCGATTCTAATGAAGTCTGTTCTGACATCATGCCCATATAAACCTTTGTATAGTGCTTAGCATGAAATTGATGTTTTGCATAAGAGTAGTGCATAAATTTATAATCATGTTCCTTATCTGAATGAATTTGATAAATTTCATATGTTTTTGCAGTTCCATGTTCAGGATAAAAAATACAACTGTTTTGTTCTACCAGTTCGGCAAATTCTTTAAATGAAAAACGAGCGTTCTTTAAATAAAAACTGCGTTCATCAATATATCGACAAGTGATGCTTACAGGTTTATTATCAAGTGCTTGCAACATAATAGAAGATCCATTTTTGATTTTAAACAGTGATGATCCTCTTGTATCTTTAAAATTGATTTCTTTCATATTGACCTCCTTATATTTGGTGTTTAAAAAATAAAAATACTTGACCTCCTTCCTATGTAAAAAGGACAGAAAACAAAGTTCTGCCCATTTTAATCTATTTATCTTCTTTCATATCTTTTCGTTTTTTCAACATTATCGCTGCTGCTAAAACAGCACCTGTACTAAGTGCTAAGGTTGCCCATAATCTAACATTGGTTTCATCGCCTGTTTGTGGAGTTTTTGGTTTTAATTTATCTTTCATGACAATCTTATTTCCGTCTTTTGCAGTAAATGTAATACTTTCTGCTATTTCGTATTCTTTTGGTGCTATTTTTTCAGTAAGGATATATTCTTTTCCTTCAACAAGATATTTGATTTGATGTGGTTCTTTTGTAGATACCCACTCATCAATGACTTTTCCTGTTTCTTTCTCTGTAACACTCATATGAGCGCCTTCTAATTCTTTACCGGTAGTGAAATCTTGTTTGCTGAATACCATTTCGGTCGGTTTGTTCACACAAGTAACTTCTAATATATCTCTATCTTTTGTAACGATTACTTTATAGATATGATCATTTAGTACATACCCATCAACTTGTTTGGCTTCTTGAATGTAGTAAACGCCTAGTTCTAGATCATCAAAAGTCGCAATACCATTATCATCTGTTTTTACGGTTTGAATGATTTCGCTCATATCATCTTTTACAGAAATATTAAAATCTATTCCTGACAAGATTTTTTCTACATCGTTACTGTCTGCTTTTTTCACTTGGATCGTTCCTCGTGCAAGTTCGTTATTGATGGTTCCATTTACACCAATCATGACAGTATATTTAGAAACATCTTCACCATGATAGGCAATTTCAAAATCATATTCCGTATCGTTTAGAACATACTGTCCATTCGTAGATAATTCTTTGAGATAATAAACACCGTTCGGTAAATCAAAAGAATCTGCTAAAGATAAATGTCCATCTTCATTGATTCCTGAAGTGTAAATCATGGTATCGTGTTGAATTGCAATTTCACCTTTATAGTTATAAATATCTTCACGAGCAAAAATACCAAACACGACATCTTTGTATGCATTTGGATTTTTAAAATTCTTTTGTTCTTCTAATACTTTTGTCATATCAATATCAACCGTAGGGCGTTTGTTTTCTAAAGTTGATTCTATTGTTTGAAGTTCATTGATTTGATTGTCTTTGACTTCAAAATAATGTTTGCTTGTATCTTTGATATAACCATGTGGTGTTTTGGTTTCAAGATAATAATAACGACCAACTGGAAGTTTCTTGCTTAATACAGATTCTAAATCACTTTCTAAAGTTTCAATCTTTTCATCTGCTTTATAGATAGTATGGTTGCCAATCGTAATATCTTGAGCAGCATAAATCGTGATTTCTGCACCTAATAAATTTGATTTTTCCCATACCGGACTTTCCGTTTTACCAAATTCATTTTGTCCTGTTACAGTAGACATAAAGATTTCACCAGATTTGTTCCATTTTACTTGACCAAAGACCATTTCGTCTTTCATTTCTACACCTTGTACTTTGCCTGTATCTTTAACAGTAAATTCAATTTCATTGGCAATTGCATATCCATAAGGGGAACTGATTTCTTTTAAAATATATTTTTTGCCAACTTCTAAACCTTTTATCATATGCGGTTTGATTGTCCCATCTTCATTTTTACCATCTTGTCCACTGATCCATGAATCAAAAATTGCACCTTTATCATCTTTTGGATACACGCACATAAATGCACCTTCGATTTCTTCATCGTTGGTAATATCTTTTTTCGATACTTCGATTTTTGTGATTTCGTTTTTGAATACAGGTTCAAATTCAATCACTTCTTTATCTTGTCCTTGATACTTGGTATCAATAGAAATGACAGTATCACTGCTTGCATAACCAATCGGTGCTTTTATTTCTTTGATTTCAAAGGTCGCATTGATTGGTAAGTCTGCATGGAATACAGCTTTTCCATTTTCATCAGTAGTTGCTGTTTCAATCAATGTTCCTTTTTCAATCAGTAATGTCATTGAACGTGTGGCGTTTTCAATACCATAAATATCTTCACTGGCATATAAACCAAAAACTGCACCTTTTAATAAGGTATCTGTTTCTTTATCTTTTTTGATAACATTCAAATCTACTTTTTGTCTTTGATTTTCATAATCAATATTTTCAAAGACAATCGGAATGTTTTCATTCTCATATTTCAACTCAATGTGTTTGACTTCTTTATTTAATACGAAACCATCACCAGCAGTTTTTTCATAGATACTATATTTACCTAGAGGAAGATCTTTAGATATTGCATAACCGTTTTCTGTGGTAAGTTCTTCAATCTTTTGTCTTTTTGAATAAATCAAATCTTTTTGATTATCCGCTGAGTAAATATCTTCATCTGCTTCAAGGATAAATGTAGCACCATCAACCGGAAGTTTATCATACACAAATTGAATGTTTCCTTGTTCATCGGTTTTTGTACCAACTAATTGCTCACCGATCTTAAATACCTCGATGTTTCCTTTGACAGATCTATTTTCTTTTGTAACCATGATGATTGGTGTTTTTCCATCTTCAGCCATTTGATATGGAGTCGATGTAGATACTTTAAATTTAATAGGTTCACTATTTAAGACATACCCATAAGGAGCGTGAATTTCTTCTAATTGATATTCTCCGACCTCTAGAGTATTTGGTGTCGTTACTGTACCACTTTCATCAGTTTTAAACTCAGTTACATAATGAGGAATAGGGAACCAAACCCATTGACCGACATATTCATTTGTTTGTAAGTTTTTGATTTTAAATGTTGTATCAGGAAGCAAAACCGTTTTTCCTGTTTCTTCATCAACTTTGACTGCTTTGATCAGTGCTTTAAAAGGCGCATCGTTGAATACACGCCATACCTGAGGTTCACGATTATCTTCATCAACAATGACTGTAAAATCATCAACTGGCATCATTTCATTTGGAACTTTTGTTTCTTTGACTGTATATGTTCCATAAGGAAGTTCGATTGATTTAGCATATCCTTTATTGTTTGTTGTTAAAACATCATAAACTCTTGCTTTGTCCCAACCAACTTGATTGACTTCGCTTGTTAGTTTTACTGTAAATTCAGCACCTGCAACTAAATCAGATTCTTCACTGCCTTCTGTCGAAACTTTAATGATTTGGAATGCTTGTTTTTTGACTTGTTCTTTTGATGTTTGATTTCTTAAAACAACTTCAACATTTTGTCCTTCGTAATCGCAGTGAATATCATAAATCGTAGGATCAATTAAATATCCATTGCTTGCTTTTGTTTCTTTGAATTGGTAAAAACCTAATGGCAATCCTTTCACATCGCTCATATTTCCTTTTTCATCAGTAATACGAGTCGCAACGACTTCACCTTTAGAATAAAATTTCTTTGTATGTGCTTTATTGTAAATATCTTCTCCGGCAATAAGTTGATATTCAGCACCTTGGAGTGTCGCATCGCCTTGTGGTGTTTTACCTGTTTCGTTATCCTCTTTTTTCAAAGAAATGCTTGCTGTCGGTTCTTTATTGATTTGTTCTGTTGAAGCTGTAATGATTGCAGTATGTTGATCTTTATAAGATAGAGTTACTGTGATAGGCTCTCCATTTAACAAGTACCCATCAGCAGCATGAGTTTCAACAAAAGTATAAGTTCCTAATTTTAATCCGGTTAAATGAATTTTTCCACTTTCATTCGTTGTTACATCATTCACATAGCCTGTATTACTTGTTACATGATAAGTTGTACCTGCAACAGTTGCACTTTTATCATCATTGTATTTTGTGAGCGTAATTTCTCCAGTAGGTGCTTTATTTGTTACGACTAAAACATTTTCGCTTGCTTTTTGTCCTGCTTTGACTTCTACCGTTCTGACTGAACTATCCAATAAATATCCTTGAATCGTTGATTTTTCTTTTACTGTATAAGTTCCAACTTCTAAACGAACACCAGCTTCATCACTATCCCAAATACCGCTGCTGTTTGTTGTTACATCTTTTTTTGTACCATTAGGCATGGTAATTTCAAATACAACGCCTGCAAGTGGTTGTCCATCTTCATTAACTTTTTTAATTCGCATTCCACCGTCTTGTGGAAAGACACGATAGACTTTATAGGTAACAATGCTTGTACCATGTTTTGTTCCTAGTTCATCAACACCGCTAATCATAACTTGATCTTGAGGACCACTAGGCATACTTGCTGCACAATGAATAATTTGTCCATTTCCCATATAAATTCCCATATGAATAGCCTCACCACTTGCATCAAAATAGAAAATTAAATCTCCTTTTTTAGCGTTCTTTGGATTGGCTTCATTGGTAGGATACTGATAAGCAGTAACTCCTTTTCCATTTAAAAATGAAATAGCACTAGAGGTTGTAATACGGTCTGCACCTAAAGATAATCCCGTTTGTTTTAATACATAACTAACATATCCTGAACAGTCGAAACTGTTTGGACCGCTTGCACCCCATACATATGGTTTACCAATATGTTTCTTTGCTTCGTTAATCACTTCATCTGCTTTGTTTACTTCAAAAAACGTTGTTTCACTTGCTGCATAAACAGGTGTTGCAATATTTGAAAAAACAGAAGTAAACATTAAGACAAAAGTCGCAAAACAAAGCGTGAGTTTTCTTATCATTTTTTTCATGTTGTTTTTCTCCTTTCACAAAAAAAAGACACGATGTTATTTCGTGCCTTGATTGATCATATATTTTTTTGTTTTATTACCAATAAGTTCTAAATACAGAATAATAATATCCATCTACATAATAGATTGCGACAACACCAACGGTATTGTTTGGAGTAAGGACAATATTTTTATGTTCAGATGAATTGATCCAAGCAGTAAATGGATCAGGCGAGTTGGTAATACACTCACCATTATCTTCATGCCATAATGCTCTTTTTTCTGCCATTGCATATGCATGAGCATTGGCTTTTTCTTGATAATACTGAGAACTGCTTAAAGGTTGTAATCCGTTATCTGCCCTGTAATTGTTGATTTTGTTTAAAACTTCCACTTCCATTGCAGACTGTTTGACAGGTGTATTCTTAACTTCCTCTTTTGGTGGAGTTTCAGGAATATCCTGTTTAGGTGGATTACTTGGTTTGTTTGTTGGTTTTGAAGTATCTTTTGTATTCTCCTTGCTAGGTTGATTCACTTGAGGCACTTCTGTTTTAGGGGAAGATTTTTTTGTATTAGATGAAGATTGTTGCTTAGTTGATGATGGCTGTTCTTCTTTCTTTGTATCATCGTTATCCTCATTTTTTGTTTCTTCTTTTTCTTGTTGCGTTGTTTTATCTTCTTTTGTTTGATTTGTTACTGTAACTTTGTCTTTTACTGTTTCTTTGTTTGGATGATCTTTTTCTTGAGCATTGGAACAACCTGCACTGCATAACAGAATTAAAGCAATAACATAAAGAATTTTCTTTTTCATACACACACCTCGTTTCTTGCATTCAGTTTATCAATGAATGAAATTGAAAACAAATGTACTATTTACTATATTACATCTCTATATAGTATTAAGATATATCCCCATATTTCTTTTTGAGTTGGTAATAAGAGTTGGTATAGGGGGTTAGGTGTGGAAAGGGGGAGAAGCAAAAAAGTGGCTATCATCTATCATCGACACTAACCCCTTGTACGTCATAATTTTATCTCTCGCCTCTGTTTTTATTGCGATTTTTATATCGTTGATAATATTCAAGTGCTTTTATAATCTCGTTTTCCATTTCTTTAGCTGACGTCGAAGGCTTAAAGAACTTTTCAATTCGATTTTTAGTAATTCTGAATTTCTCAACTTGATTTGGTTTTTCTTCTTCCATGATGTTACGAATTGTATCATCAGTAAGTGTGTCATCATCGTGCATTTTACGCATTCTGATTGTTTGATCATGTGAAGGTGTGCAATCATTTAATTGAATGTAGTAGAGTAAAGATTGTTGTTCTTCTTGTGTTAAATAAGAGATTTCAACTGCTGGACGAAGTGCAATTTTGTTGTTGTCTACATACTCTAACAATTCTTTTGATAGGTAGGTTAGGCGAATATATCTTTTAATTTGTGTTTGACTTTCTTTTACTTTTTGAGCAAGTTCTTCATTTGCTCTTAACTTCGGACCCAGTGGGACCGAAGTTAAATCATTGCGTTTTCCTTGATGAGTTAATGCATCTAACATCATTTTATATGAAAATGCTTTTTCTGACGGAAGTATATTTTGTCTTTGACGTAAATTCGTATCCACCATTATAATGGTTGCTTCATCATCAGTTAAACTTCTTACTAAAGCAGGCATAGTTGCTTTATCGTTCTTTTCACTCGCATACTTTCGTCTATGTCCTGCAATCATTTGATATTTGCCATCTTCTGTTGGGCGAACAATCGCAGGCATAAGTACACCGTTTCTACCGACAGAATCAATCAATTCTAACATTTCTTCATCTTCTCTCACTTGAAAAGGGTGGTTAGGAAAATCAACAATCTTATTTAATTTGATTTCAATTACCTTTTCTGCTTGATCTAATGCTTTCTTGTCATCACTTTCAAACACATCATCATCGAGCGATGGAATCTCTATGCCGTTTAATCTCTCTCTTGGCATTTAAGTCCACCTCCCTTGCAAGTACATGATAGGCATTTGCACCATCACTTTTAGAATCATACTTAAAAATACTTTTTCCTACTGCTGAACTTTCTGCAATGGATACACGACGAGGTATTTTATTTGTGAATACATGAAAATGTTTTCCATAATTCTCATGAATCTGTCTGTTGATTTCTTTTCCCAATAATGTTCTTTCATCAGTCATCGTTATTAAGATTCCTTCAACTTCTAATTGAGGATTTTGATCATTTTTCGTCTTTTGTATTCTACTCAATAACTGTTGTGTTCCTGTTGCGGATAAATATTCAGGCTGTGTGGGGATAATTACGCTATCTGCACAAGTAAAGGCATTGATGGTAAGCATACCTAAAGATGGTCTACAATCAATAATAATAAAATCATACTTGTCTTTAACTGGTTTCAAAACATCTTTTAAAACCGTTTCTTTATCTTCAATGTTTTCTAGCGTCTTTTCAATATTTGACAGTTTTTCATTAGCAGGAATTAAATCAAATCCTTCTTCTGTATGAATAATTCGATTTTCAATATCACATTCATCAGAAACAATCATTTCAAGCATGATGTTAGATATTGTATCTTTCATCTTATTAGGCTCTGTATAACCCAACGCTTTTGCAGAATCACCCTGTGGATCAAAATCAATTAAAAGAACTTTCTTTTTTCTTAATGATAATCCTGCAGATAGATTAACAGATGTTGTGGTCTTACCGACACCGCCTTTTTGATTTGCGATAGCAATAATTTTTCCATATGGCATAAAAAAACCTCCTTTCTACATAACCAATCGCATGGAATGGATATGTAAAAAGGTCTTATTTCATGTAGTTTTACACAAAATTTTTAAAAAAGTACCCGATTTGCTAATTTCGTTTTTTAAAAGTGCTAAAAAACACTGATGGTTACTGAATAGTTTTGCTAATGACTTGCTAATTTGACCTTAAAAAATAGCTAATATTTAAAGGAAAATTAGGAAAGAAAAAAGTGTTCACCAATTCAAAAAAAGCCCATAAATAAAGGATAATTCGTGATTTTAGACGAAAAGGGAAGATGAGGTAAAATCGTGATTTTTTCCCTCCTAAGATTTAATTGCAGGTTCGATTCCTGCAGAGGGCGCCAATTTAGATAAGAATATCAGGAATGGCTGAAAAAGCCTCTTTTTTTATATATAAACAACGATTATAAACGTATTATTTTCTATTTAGTAAAAACATTGAATATCTAAGCGTCTTTTATAATTTTGTTCCAACATTTTCACATGAGATAAAAATGCTTCATCATCAAAATATTTTGCATGAGTAGGACATTTTTTTATACATGCCTGACATTTGATACAAGTGCCAGGAACATCTATAAAGTTATCAAAGGATATTGCACCCATTGGACAATTATTTGCGCAAATTCCACAGGATGTACAACTTTCTACCTTTGTCTTTGGTTTGGCTTTTAAAAATTTTGCTGGCTTTCCATCAATACCTAATGGTGTATAATAAGCATCAATTATATCATCTCCAGGTATAGAAAGTGATGCAGGAAGATTCTTTGATGTTTTTAACTTCATCACTACTTCTTCAACAAAAGACTCTAAACATTTTAAATCATCCTTGTTAGGGCGATTTGTTGCGATTTGAGATGAAAAAGCATGTTCACATGGCACAGCTAAAGCAGCAATACTATAAAAACCATGTGCTGTTAATTCATTGGAAAGTTCCTTTAATGCATTATCAAATGAGCGATTGCCATAAGTTACAACAGGCATCACTAAAGTCTTATTTCCTTTTAGCTTTGTTTGAATAAATGGCAATAGTTTATTAGGAATTCTTCCCGCATATACAGGAATTCCTATGATTATAAAATCGTCTGATGAAAAACTGTATTCCATATTGCGTTGCTGAGGTGATGTAAAATCCACATATTCGATAGTGACATTTAATTCTTTGCCTGTTTGATTAGTACAAGTTTTCACTACTGTTTCTGTATTTCCTGTTGGGCTGAAAAATAAACCATAGACTTTTCTTATGTTCATATGTATCCTCCATAGTATCTTTATTTCTTTTATTATAGCCAAACATAAACAAAAAAGCTATGATGATACCAAGCATTAATTTTTATAAATAAGCCACATGAATGATCAAGGATATGATGAAATTTTTAATATCCTTTTAAATCCAAACAAAATAATGTAGTATTGTTGAAAAGTTTAGTACGTTTTCTTTTCAATAATATTGGGAATTTGTGTTCTACAAAATTTATTTTTTACAGGGTAGATTGCTATGATATTAAAGGCAAGCAGTACTTGAAAACTGGTGATAAATACTATGCAGCAGATATCGGTCTACGTTATAGATAAGGGTGAGGTTAACTTTATTGCCATCAATGATGAAGTTGAAGAATATTATCAAGTGGCTTACACTGTGAAAGATGCAGCTGGTAAAATCCTAGAACGTGATAGCGACTGTTATGATACAGTTTAGAAATAATTATATTAGCTAAGATGATGGAAAATCATCTTTTTCTTTGTCGTATGAAATATTCATCTACTTTTTTCGTTGTATAAATGAAGGCGGTGAAGCGTATGAAATTCAAATTGGTAAGTATCATAATCATCATTGTGATTGGCTGCACTTTCTACTATATAAATGAGTCTGATCAGAAGCAAAAGGATCATCCAATTGAAAATAAACAAGATCAACAAACACCTGATAAAGATGATAAAACAAATAAAGATGATCATACAAACACACAAACAATTATTACAGACCCTAATCAGCAAGATGAGCAGCCACAACATAAGGAACAGGATAAACAAAAAGTTATAAAACTTGATGTTCCACAAAGTGTACAAGAGAATAATTATTTTTGTGTTCCTGCGTGCGTGCAAATGGTTTTACGTTATCATGATATAGAAGTCAGTCAGACACAGTTATCAAAAGAAATGCATACAGATACGGTTACAGGTACAGAATACATTGATTTAGCAAATACCTTAAATGCATATCTTTTCCACAAACAGCATATTGAAGGAAACGAACCAGGCTATCGTGTACAGACACTTGCGATTAATGACCAAAGTTCTCAAAGCCAGGCCTTATTTGAACAACGTGTGAAATCAGATATTGCTTCTCATGATCCGGTATTTACCGCAATTGACGTAATGGGACTTTATCCTGATTTATATCATGGCAATCATATGATTATTGTGATTGGTTATGCATCTACGAATGATGTCATTGATTATTACTATATCATTGATTCCTCCTATACAGTACAAGATCAAATATATGGTGGCTTAAAAATCGTTGGTCGTCATGAGCTTTATCAGGCAATTATTCATAATGAAGAACCTGCCTATATCTGGTAAAAGCTATAAGATTTTTTCCACAATATCTTTCCCACTGATTTCCACAATATCTTTCACAAGGATATTATTATCCACAATTCTGATTGTTTTTGTAAATTCTAAATCAATTTTAGTGACCATCCCCTCAACTTCAATGGCTTGTTTACCTTCATAATAAATAACTTTTATCATCATTCCTTTTTTTACCTGAAGAATTTTCCTATTTAATTCTTCATATTCATCATTAGAAAGCTGTTTTCTTTCCACAACAATCCTTTCTTTGCTTTTCAAATACTCATGAAAACCTTTTAAAGATTCAAATGGCAAAAACTGTTTTGCCCGCATCGCTTTATCTGCTTTATTCTGCATTATGACCACCTACTAATTTATTTCTTTTCATCGTTGTCGCTGCATCACATAAATTCATTCCTTTTAAGATTGCATTTTTCCCATACTTCTGTTTGATTTCCACAAGTGTATTTTGAAGCTTTCGTTCTTCTTTGATATCTTCATAATCCGTAAATATATCATAAGCTTCATGTGTTTCATCTACAACATTACCAAATGTTATACCAATCTGACGTATCAGTTCATCTTTGTTTGTGGTTTCTTCAAATAACTTTAAAAATTCCTTCAACAAAATTTGATATGAGTTTGTCACAACAGATAACTTCCGCATGCCTCCGGTTGAGGAAACGTCATCTTCAGCATAGCCAACATATAACCCAATATGATCACAAACCACATGTTTTTCTACTAAATCTAAAACATTCAATTCCACCATTTCTTTTATCACAAGATAAGCATCTTCATATTCATAATTTTCAAAAAGAATCTGATTATTAGAAATTGAATTCGTTTTGGGAATATATTTTTTTATATCTGCGATGGTGGTTGGCTCTATACCATGTGCATGATCTATCAAATATTCTGCATTAACCCCAAATTCATTGTATAAAACCTTTTCTGGTGCGTGGGCAACATCATACATATCTACAAATCCATATTTCTCCAACCGTTTAGAAATCCCTCTGCCTACCTGCCAAAAATCAGTTAGTGGCCGATGATGCCACAGCGTTCTTTTATACGTTTCCTCATCCAGATATCCCATATGATCAGGGGTATGTTTAGCAGTGATATCTAAAGCTATTTTGGCCAAATATAAGTTTGTGCCAATACCAACAGTTGCAGTGATTCCTGTTGTATCAAATACATCATCTGTCAGTTTTCTCGCAAGCCTTTTCGCATCCATTTCATATAATTTCAGATACTCTGTCACATCCAGAAATGCTTCATCAATGGAATATACATGAATGTCATCTTTAGATATATATTTTAAGTAGATTCCATAGATATCTGCGGCATATTGCATATATAATTTCATTCTGGGAAGTGCTGTGATATATTCGATTGTATCTGGAATTTCAAAAATACGGCATCTATTGCGTACACCCTGCTGTTTTAATTTTGGTGATATTGCCAGACAAATAGCACCTTTGCCTCTGGATGGATCTGCCACAACAAGATTCGTTTGAAAAGGATCAAGTCCACGTTCCACGCATTCCACCGATGCATAAAATGTTTTTAAATCAATGCATAGATAGATTCGTTCCATTCCTGCCACCTCCGTAATGGTATTTTAACACTAAAAATATACATAATCAACAAAATTATGTATACTATGTTTCCTTTTTCTGGTAAAATTGCTTTTCAATTGAAATAAAATACGGTATAATCAAAATAGAGGTGGTAACTATGGAATTAAAAGACATCATATTAGATTACAAAAATCGTTATCAGCTGTCTAATAAAGAAATTGCACAACAGTTTCATGTGACACATATCACAGTTGGACGATGGCTGCGTGGTGAGGTTAAAACAATACAAGAAGAAACCGCACAAAATATGAGTCGTGTGCTTGGTTATGATGTGCAATCTGTTTTGCAGGGAACCGCCATCACTTTGAAAAAGCCAGTTCTTGGCATGGCGAAGGCTGGTTATGATATGTTTCTTGAAAATGATTATCTAGGTGAAGAAAGTGTATCTCTAGAAGAATATCAACGTGGAGATTATTTTCTAAAAGTTGAAGGTGATTCCATGATCAATGCTGGTATTGTGGATGGCTCTTATATTTATGTCCATCAATGTGAAACGGTAAAAAATGGTGATATCGCATTAATTCGTATTGGTGATGAAGTCACGATAAAACGTTATTATAAAGACAGAACAAAGGTAGAACTGGTTGCGGAAAACCCTACAGTTGAACCACGAGTATTCACTAGTAAAGAAGCAGAAATGCTGCCTGTTAAAGTCATCGGCAAAGTTTTATTTGTGAAGCATTATCTCTAACATATTTTTACTTTTTTTGATTTCTTCATGGTACCATAAAGAAAAGAGGTGTTCTTTATGAAAAAGAAACGCATCATCATCTATATTTTACTCATAATCATTGCTTGTGCACTGGCTGTTATGGGATATCTATATTTCACTACACCAAATATCATCTTCTCTCATGAGCCGGAAATTATTGAAATCAATTCTAAATATGATGCGATGTCCTTTATTAAAAAGGTAGAACACAGTGATATTAAACAAGTATCTGTTAAAGATGACAAAGTAAACAATAAAAAGCTGGGCACCTATCAAATATTATATGCAATCAAAGATCAAACTTTTGCATTAGATGTACAGGTAAAAGACACGAAAAAGCCAGAAGTCACAACAAAACCTGTTTCTATTGAAATTGGAGAATCTTTTGATTTAAAAGATGGTATCAAAGAAATAAAAGATGATACAAAAACAACGGTTGTATTGAAAAATAAAGATGAAGCTTTTGATAAAACTGGTAAGAAAAATGTCGATATCATCGTAAAAGATGAAGGCGGAAATGAAACAATCGCCACTATACCATTAACAATACAAGAAAAAGATAAAACGCCCCCTGTCATCAAAGCAGAAAATATCACTTTACAGGCAGGTGATTCTTTTGATGCATTATATGGGGTAAGTGCCAATGATGCGCGCGATGGTAAAGTGAAAGTCACTGTCATAAAAAATGATGTAGATACTGAAAAAGCTGGTACGTATCATGTGACATATGAATCAAAAGATAAACATCATAATCGATCTGAAAAAACAATCACTGTCACAGTCACAAAACCACAACCAGTTTCAGGAAAAGTGATTTATTTAACGATTGATGATGGTCCCAGCGCAAATACACCTGCAATCTTAGATATCCTTGATCAATACAATGTAAAAGCAACATTCTTCGTGACAGCACAATCCCCTAATTATCTTGATTATATCCGGATTGCGCATGAGAAAGGACATTCGATTGGCCTACATACCTATTCTCATAATTATGCGCAAGTTTATGCAAATGAAGCTGCATATTTTAGTGATTTACAGGCAATTAGTGACGTTGTTTATGAGAAAACAGGTGTACGTTCTCATATCATTCGTTTCCCAGGCGGTTCTTCTAATACTGTTTCCGCCAATTATAATTCCGGCATCATGAGTCGTTTGTCAAAAGAAGTCCAGAATAAAGGTTATCAATATTTTGACTGGAATGCGGCAAGTGGTGATGGCAACAGTGCTCTGCCAGCATCCACTTTGATACAAACTGCAAAATCATATGGAAATTATCCTTCAGTCATGATGCTGACACATGATCATTCAGGAAGTCATTCTTCCGTTGAAACTCTTCCAGAAATTATTTCATATTATCAAAATTTAGGATATACATTTGAAACGGTTGATGTAAATACAAACGGATATCATCATGGTATCAATAACTAGGCATGGGAAACCACGCCTTTTTGTAAGCGTATGCATAAATAACTTGTGAATCAAACTAAAATGTGATATCGTTATTGTGGCTAAAGTTTTTTTTACTAGGAGGAGAGAGATTTATGGAAATCTTAAGGTTCGCTTACGATAATCTGAAGCGCAATCCCAAAAATGCGTATTTTTTTGCGTTCTCGATTATCGTAGCATCCGCTGTGATTACCTTGTTTTTTTCAATATTAGGTAATCCTTATTATGGTATAAGTTCCATGTCTGATTATGTGACTTATGCGATTGGCTCAGCAGATTTTGATGGAGGAATTGGAAACGGTATTTTCGCAATGATATTATCCCTCATGATGATATCTATTTGTGTAATTACGGTATTCTTTTCCAACAAATTCTTTTTGATATCAAAAGTTGAAGATATCAGTGTTATGATGATTAGTGGCTGTAACGTCATACGTTTGGGATATTTTCTAATCGTTCAAAATTTTATTGTGCTTTTGATATCTGCACCTATTGGTGCTCTTGTCGGGTTTGGCTTACACCCCATGATTAATTATTTGATCTATAAAGAAATGGCTATATCGGCACCATTATTTGCATTTAGTATGGACGCAATGGTATATTGTGTGACTACCTTGTTCATGGTTGGATTCTGGTTGATTTTAGTCGATGCTGGATTTGTATATCGTATGGATTTAAATTCATTACTAAAAGCAAAAAAAGCAATGAATCCGATTGGTAAATCAAAAAGTGTTTATTTTAAAATATTTTATGTTGTCGTTTATGCATATATTCTATATTTTTTATGCACACTGGACTTCACACATGTGAACTTCTTTTTCATGATTTATGTGTCCGTTGGTATTGCATGTGGACCTGCCAACATTTTTAAATATATCTATCCAGAAGCAGTCACATGGGTGAAAAACAAATTATTTCCGACAGATCATCATCGTGTAATATCTACGGGCAACCTGCGTTATAGCATTATTACCAGTGGTATGCTTGTGACGATTATATTAATTGATGTATCTATTTTATTCTTCTATTTATGTAAATTTCGACATGATGCAGCTACCTTTATGGTTGTGCTTCTGTCTTATATTGTATCGTTGGTATTGATTTGTGTATGTATTGGTTATAAATTATCTTCCGATGCTTTAAATAAGAAATTAATATTCCACAATATGATTTCTATTGGATATCTTAAATCGGATATCAAAACAATTATCCTTCAGGAAATGGCAGGATTCTTCTTTTTGATTATCCTTACATGTTTCCCATTATTGTTTATTATATCTTTCATGTTTGTATTATTCGATACCATTACTCCGGCATTTATGGCTGGAATGCTGTTGATATTTGTGGCAATGATTTCCTTTGCAGGTGTTGTCATGTATCGCATTTATGTGAATCTGATATTTAAAGAAGCAATAGATAAACCAATCGTAAATGAAGAATAGGAAGGAACCATTATGAAAAAAATATTAGAAGCAAAAAATATTGTGAAAACATATAATCGCAATACAAAAAATGAATTTGAAGTTTTACACGGTATATCTTTAGAAGTTTATGAAGGAGATTTCATTTGTATCATGGGACCTTCTGGTTCCGGTAAATCTACTTTGATCAATAATCTTTCCACCATTGATACCCCAACAAAAGGTTCTGTATTCATCAATGGGAAAAGTGTAAATAAAATGATGGAAACAGAAACCGGAAAATTTCGTTATGAGAATTTGGGATTTGTTTTCCAGTCTTTCAATTTGATGGATACACTGACCATACGTGAAAACATTGCGGTACCTTTGACACTTGCGAAAGTGGGAAAAGATGAAATCAAAGAACGTGTAGAAGCAATCGCAAACAAGCTTGAAATAAATGCCTTGTTAGATAAATATCCTGCGGAATGTTCTGGTGGGCAATGTCAGCGATGTGCTGTTGCTAGAGCCCTTGTGACCAATCCAAAACTAATTGTGGCAGATGAGCCAACAGGTAATCTTGACTCTAAAAACTCTCATGATTTGTTAGCCTTATTAAAAAATTTAAATGAACAAGACCATGTGACGATTATTATGGTTACTCATGATGCGATGATTGCCAGCTACTCTAAACGTTTATTGTTTATCCGTGATGGCGTCATTGATGAAGTCATTGAACGAGAAGGCCTTGATCAAAAGGAATATTTCTACAAAATCGTTCAGGCTAACAGCAAGGAATCCATGGAACTGTTGTTTCAATAAATGAAATATCGCCCTGTTCATCTTCAGGGCTTTTTTGCTATAATAAACAAAAGGCGGTGAAATTATGTGGCAGCATCCTTGTTGGAAAATCCTTGGCATAGAAGCAACTGATCATATCAAAGAAATCAAACGAGCATACGCAAAACGTTCTAAAGAAATACATCCAGAAGATCATCCGGAAGAATTTATGCAGCTTCATGATGCATATGAACAAGCGATGGCAATTGCGAAACATCAGGATACACAAACTTTCTTTGTTCCATCGGATATCATCAAGGTATCCCCTGTGGAAACCAATGAAGATGCATCAAATGAATTTGATTTTGAAGCTTTGTTTGAAGAAGGGAATCATTTGAATGAACAACAAAAAGAGAACCTTAGAACATGTGTATTAGAAAAAATCAGTGGATTATTGACTAAAATGACCTCCTATACCAAATGGCTGGCATTCACACAAGAAACTGATTTTATACATATTGCTGAGGACCCCATATTTGTTGATGACTTATATTATTTTATATCGAAACGTATCATATCTTCTGAAGCCAATACAGCTTTCTATAAATTCTATACAGAAATAGAAGAACCTTCCCAAGAAATAAATCAGCTATTAGAATTGTTAAATGAACAGATGCAAAAAAGAACAGTTAAAAACAATAAGAATTTCCACAAAGTTTGTGTGATAATCGCCATTGTCGTTGCATTATTCTTTATTTATTTATCCTCGCTTTGGAAGTCCAGGGTTCCTTTATATTGCATCATAATCATTGCGATTTTGCTAAGTTACTTATCTTTAGCATCTAAAAATAAGAATAAAGAAATCAAAATGTCTACCTTTGTCATTTTATTCATCGTATCACTAATGGTTTTCGGAAGTATTGATGTCTATGTATTCGGTAATAATAACATTCGTACGATTCCTCAAGTTATACATGAGCGCTATGGCGATTATGTAACATTAGAAGAGGAAGTAAATACTGATAATCCTTTATATCAAGATATTTCAATCTATAAATGCTATGATGAAGAAAATGATGTGAGCTTTTATATGAAAGAATCATTGGATGAAAATGGAAAAAGCATTTTTGAAGACACTTTACCAGGTGCTTTTGTTTCTTCGTTAAACATCAATTTTACAGTTCATCAGAAGGATATTTATCCTATCAGCCGCATGTATGATAACGCAGAAGGTTTTGATATTAAAGTTACTGCCGAAAATGGTGATGCGATGGCGAAGGAATTGTATTTGCTAGTACAAAAAGTATGTGCTTCCCCTTTGTATGAAATATGTAAAGATATCCGGTTTTATGGATTGCCAGAACATGCGAAATTTGCACATTATGCCAGATATTCAAAAACCATCGAAGAATTATCAAAGCTGAATGAAAAAGAAATTAAAGACTGGTTGTTTTTCAGTATCACTGCTTATCGTTTAGATTTTACACTGTGGCAGCCTGAAAAATATCAAGAGGATGTACAAAAATATCTTCATGATGCTTCCGGCATTGATATATTAGGTAAACATTACAATGATATACATGTCGAGAATGATAAGCTTTCTATTGGCAATTTCTATCGTTTGGCTTTACATTTAGATTTGAATATCCAAAAACTGTATGATGATAGCTTGATATGGTATACAAAAAACACGACGCAAATGATAGGAAATGGCGTCACTACCCCTTATATTGATGTATCTTTGGTAAAGGAATTATTGTAAATGAAAAGTCGCGATTTGCGACTTTTTATGCTTTATTCATCAAGTTCCAGCAATGATTTAAAGGTCCACTGCCTTTTCCTAAATCCATGCCATCTTTTAATGCACCTGTGATATATGCCTTTGCATTTTTTACACTGCTTACCATGTCATAACCCAATGCTAAATTACTGGCAATTGCACTGGATAAGGTACAGCCGGTTCCATGGGTATTAGGATTTTGTATCTTAACACAAGGCAGCCAGATTTCTTCTCCATCATGATACAATAAATCATCTGCACAATCCTCAAAATGTCCACCTTTAATCAAAATATAGCCATGATAATTTGTGGCAATCTTTTGTGCTGCTTTTACCATATCATCTTTGGACTCAATAGAAAATTCACATAATACTTCTGCTTCTGGAATATTTGGTGTAATAATCTGTGCCAGTGGAAGCAACTCTTTTTGCAGCATCGTTAACGCTTTTTGCGCTAATAGCCGATCGCCACTGGTGGATACCATCACTGGATCTACCACGATATTTTTAGGTTGATATTGTTTCAGCTTTTCCACAATGACTTCGATTAATTCTGGTTGTGATACCATCCCGATTTTTACTGCATCTGGGAAAATATCTTCAAATACACAATCAAACTGTTCCTTTAAAAAGGCAGGTGTTACATTCATAATATCACGTACACCACATGTATTTTGTGCAACCAATGCGGTGATCACACTCATTCCATATACCTTATGTGCCATAAAGGTCTTTAAATCTGCCTGTGCCCCTGCCCCACCACTTGGGTCTGTGCCTGCAATTGTTAAAACTTTCTGCATAATATCTCCTCCAGTTCCTGCATATCCTCTATGTATGCATCTGCCATACTTCTGATTTTTTCTTCATCTTTCTGCTGGCTTTTTTCTTTCACGGCTACCACATAGCATCCTGCTTTTTTTGCACCTGATACAGCGTGCAATGCATCTTCAATGACGATACACTCCGCTGGTTTTAATTGCATCTTTTCACAGGCGTAATAGAAACAAGCCGGATCATCTTTGGATAAATGGATATCTTCACAACTTAAGATATAGGAGAATTTATTTGATAGTCCATGTTTTTTCAAGGCTGTTTCACACACTTCTTTATGATTGGCACTTAATACGCATAAAGTCACTGGCATTGTAGAAAGCTTCTGTATGCATTCCTTTACACCAGGTTTTAACTCCATATGGATATATCGTTTTTTCAATAAAGCATAAACTTCATCATGTACTGTTTCTAATGATTCCTTTTGTACATAATGTTTTTGAAGATATGCGACTGCCTCTTCCATGCGTAAAGTAGAAAATACTTCATCTAAATTTTCATTTGTCTGTATTCCTTTACTGATTAAATAAGAAAATGCAAAATCATCCCATACATGCATACTATCTAACAGTGTGCCATCTAAATCAAAAATACATCCTTTTATCATAGACCCTCCAAAAAAAAGAATATCCCCAACATGAGAATATTCCAATAACTAATGATTATTCCCTACGTTGGCATTATCCAAATCAGGTATCGGTCGAAGTTTTCAACTTCCTCTCAGCCGGTCATACCAACTCCCGTGATTTCCATGGTAATCATAGCATAAAGGGACGAAAAATGAAAGCAGATATGTTACAATATTCGCATAGAGGTGAACATTATGGTAGAAACATTAAGAAAAGCTTTTCAAGAATATAAGGATATCCAAAAGGCCTACACACTCGCATTGAGTACAATGTATTATGATATCGCAACGATTGCGCCAAAGAAAGGAATTGCCAAACGTAATGAAGCTATGGCATATTTAAGTGGTGAAGCATTCAGTAAGGCAACCGATAAGGAAGCTCTTGCGATGATTGAAGAATTAGGAAAAATCACAAATGACACAGAAGAAAAAAGAGAAATCACGTTGTTTCTAAAAGGAATGGAATATGATCGGGTATTGCCAAAAGATGTATATGTCGCAATGCAGAAAAGCATCAATGACAGTGAAGCCGCATGGCATATCGCAAAAGATCAGGATGATTATGCATCTTTCGCACCTTATTTAAAAGATGTGATTCTAAAACAAAAAGAAGCATTGACGTATGTACAAAAAGAAAGTACAGACTATGATTATTTATTAGATCGCTACGAAGATGGTATGAGTGTGAAACAATATGATGCATTTTTTAATTCCATCAAAGAACAACTGGTACCTTTCATCAAAAAAATCAATGAACAGAAGGAACAAATCGATGATTCCGTATTACATCAAAGTTTTGATATTGATCAGCAGGCAAAATACAATGCGCAATTACTAGATTATTTAGGAATAGATCGAGAAAAGTGCGTTATGGGATTAACGGAACATCCATTTACTGATTTCTTTAGTGAAAATGAAGCACGTATTACCACACATTATTATGAACATGATGTTATGTCGGGCATCTTTTCCACAATGCATGAATATGGTCATGCTTTATATTCGTTACAGGTAAAACCAGAATATGATGGAACTGCTTTAAAAGATAATATTGGTTACGCCATGCATGAAAGTCAATCCCGCTTTATGGAAAATCATATCGGGCGTCATCCAGCTTTCTGGCAGGTACAATACCCTATCCTTCAAAGCTATTTCCCAAAACAACTTTCCCATGTATCCTTTGAAGATTTCATGCGTATGATCAATATCACACGACCTTCTTTTATACGAACAGAAGCAGATGAATTAACCTATCCATTACATATTTTAATTCGTTATGAATTAGAAAAAGAAATTTTCAATGGTTCTATTCCTCTTGATCAGTTAGAAACCATGTGGAATGATAAATATGAACAATATCTGGGGCTTCGTCCACGTAATCATCGTGAAGGAATTTTACAGGATATGCACTGGGGTGGTGGCAATTTTGGATATTTTCCAACATACGCCTTAGGAAGTGCTTATGCAGCACAGTTTTATAGTTCAATGGAAAAACAGCTGCCAGTGGCAGATTATTTAAGAAACAATCAATTTGATAAAATCGCGGCATGGTTAAAAGACAATATCCACTATGTTGGTGCCTATCAAAACGCTAATGAAGTATTAAAACAAGCAACAGGTGACACCTTTCATGCCCAATACTACATCGATTATTTAATGAATAAATATCGCACATTATATCAACTTTAGGAGAATTTTTATGATAGAAACAAAACGATTAATTTTACGCCCATTTCATGAACAAGACACAGAAGCTTTATTAGAAATTATGAAAGATAAAGAAGTAAATACCTTTTTACCTTGGTTTCCTTTTAAAAGTCTTGAAGAAACAAAGAAATATTTAAAGAGCTTTTATTTAGATTATCAGGGGGAAGGCTTTCGCTATGCGATCTGTTTAAAAGATGACAACAAGCCCATTGGATATATTCATGTTGGTGATGGTGACAGCTTTGATTTTGGTTATGCATTACGCAAAGAATTCTGGCGTCAAGGCATCGTTTCAGAAGCCGCAAACGCTTTTATAGAAATGTTGAAAACAACAGATATTCCTTATATCACAGCGACACATGATGTCTTGAATCCAAGAAGTGGTCATGTGATGAAAGCGATTGGCATGAAGTATTGTTATACGTATGCAGAACACTGGATGCCAAAAGATATAGATGTAAACTTTCGTATGTATCAAATGAACTTTGATGGAAGTGATTTCGTTTATCAAAAATATTGGAATATGTATCCTCATAGAATCGAAAATCTGGAAGATGATAGTGATTCTACCACAGGTCGAGTGCAATAAAAAGAAAACCTCTGTATACTGATATCAGGAGGTGCACAAATGGAGCATAAAGACATTGGAAATTTTATCGCAGAACGAAGAAAAGCAAAGGGACTTACACAAAAACAGCTTGCGGAAAAACTTTATGTATCAGATAAAGCCATCAGTAAATGGGAACGTAATATTTGTTTATTTGATATATCGTTGATCCAGCCACTTGCGGATATATTAGATGTAAGCATAAATGAACTATTGGAAGGAAAGCTTCTTGATTCTAAACAGGATGATGAAGTTATTCAGAAAATCAAACAGATTTCCCAAAATAAGCGAAAGCATTGGCGTATGATTTATATACTCACAACTGCCTTTTGCCTACTTGCTACAGCGTATTTAATACATATATATACCATGGATACTTTACAACAGATAGATTATTTTACCTACATTGTGATTGCGATTGTCATAGGAGGCTACTTCGTATTTTTCACACCAAAACAGCTTCCGGATTATTATGACAAAAATCAAATTCATTTTATATCCACTGGTATCATGCGTATGAATATGCCAGGTATTCATTTCAACAATAATAACTGGTTTCGCATCAGTATGACGATTGTTATCTGGTCCATCCTCATGATGATCATTTGCCCTTTCTTTTTTGGAATATCTTTAAACACTTCATTTTCAGATATCCTGATTACACAAAAAACACTGATCTGTATCATCGTATTATCAACATTTTTTATTCCCATCATCGTATGTGCAAAACGATATGAATAACAGGACATGCCATATGCCCTGTTTTTTGTTTGTATCCTACTGATCTATTTCACAGCGTTTCTCAAATGATTTCACTGAAATGATATATAGAATGAAAAATAATACTGCTAAAACTGAAATACTGATTATTGTGATCAATCGTAAAGGATCACTTTTCATCAGATTCTGTAAAGCACTCATAATAAAATAACTGGAGAATGCCGTTATCACAATCGGCAGAATATATGTGAATGCTACTTCCTTTTGAATCGCATGATGCATACTGCGTTTAGAGATACCTACATTCTTCAATATAATATATCGCTGGCGATCATCACTAGCATCATTATAAGTTTTCATAAACAATACCCCGCCGCAAGAGAACGCAAATACCGCAAACATGAAGATACATAAGGAATAAATAACACGGATAAAGACAATTTCTCCACTATCTAAATCTGCGATCATCACTTGTGTATGCTCACTATTGAACGCCTTAAGCTCTTCAATACCTGCCTTATAATTTTTTTGATCCGCAATGTTTACCACATATAAATCCATCATCATTTTACCTTTTGAAAGTGACGCAAAAGTTTTATCATTTACAATCAATGCATTCATATTATATTGCATCATACCAAAGTAAGCTGTATCCTCAGCCGCAATAATTTTTAATTCTTTTTGATCTATAGGAACACTTCCCAATGTATCATCTGATAAAGATATTAGGTATTTTTTATGAAGCTCTATTGCTTCTAAGTCCTGTGGTTTTGCTTTTAATGGTGTTAACCCGACTTCTTTACAGAAATTGATATAATCTGAATAGGATACCACAAAAGCAAGCTGATCATTTGTATATTTCTCAACACGATATTGATGGAAAAAGAATGGAATCGATGCTTTCTGTTTCATCGTATTATTTTTTTCAATCGTTTGATTGATTTTATCAATTGGTATTTGATCCCCCATAAATGAATATACATATTGAGATTGAGAATGATTCATTGCATCATAGCGTTGTTTCATCGCAAGACCAGCGCCCAATGCACTCACACAGCATAACATCATAATGGTGACAATGGCATAGGTACGATAGTTCTTTTTCACACGAAAAATCAAATGATTGATCCACAAATTTCGTTCTTTTTTATATAGAAACGTTTTCTTATCAGAAAGCTTTGTAAGGACAAAGGGCATTAGGGAATCATATAAGCCATAGATACCAACGATTACAAAAACAGTCGCTAAAAGCATGTAAATGAAACTTGATATATCTCCAATCTGTAATGCAAAATAGTATCCAGCACACAATATCAGTAAAGATATCAATGCCTTAAAAAAAGTCATAAAGCCATTGGCTTTCTTAAATTCACTTTGTCTGTTTGCGGAAAGCATATCTTTTACACTGGTGCGTACGATATTAAAATATCCTTTTCCCATCAAAAACGCATACAATACCAGAAAGATCAAAGCGGTTTTTATTGCCGTGATAAATTGAAAATCAAAAGGAATAGATGCTTCAATATCACTTAATTTAAAAAACAACATACCAAACAGTTTTGAAAAGGCAATACCTGTCAAAATCCCTGAAACAATGGATATCATACCTACCATCATCATTTCAAAGAAATACATTTTACCTAGTTGTTTGTTATCTAAACCCATAAAGATAAAGGTACCCATTTCCTTTTTTCTTTGCCCAAGGAATACATTAGAAGCATACCATATGAAACAGAAAACAAAGAATACCAATACAACAGAGATTGCCGCAATGATGATTTCACTGAATTCCTGATTTTTTTACCCAGGATATCCAATGCTCCTGAATCCATAAGATTTAAAAAGTTATATAAAATAAAGCTGCAAAAGGATAATGAGAATATAAAAGCCAGATAAGAAGTGAAATTTCGCTTCAGATTTTGAAGGCTTAATCGCATGACACGCATGCTACTCACCTCCTAAGGATGCCATTAGTTGTAAGATACGATCATAGAATTCTTTACGGGAATCGCCTGCATTCAACTTACATGAAATTTCCCCATCCTTTAATAAATATACCTGTTTGGCATAACTTGCGGAAAAGGCATCATGTGTAACCATTAAAATCGTCGCATTCTTTTGTTCATTAATTTTCTTCAAACTCATCAACAGTTCTTTACTGGATTTAGAATCAAGTGCACCCGTAGGTTCATCCGCAAACACGATATCCGGATCACTGATCAAAGCTCTGGCCGCAGCACCTCTTTGTTTCTGTCCACCGCTTAATTGGTATGGATACTTCTCTAAATGCTCTTTGATGCCAAATAAATCCGCCAATTGTTTAACTTTTTCCACAATTTGTTTAGGATTTTTCCCATTAATGGAAAGTGGTAGTGCAATGTTATCCATCAATGTCATATTATCCAACAAATTATAATCCTGAAAAATAAATCCTATATGCTTCTTTCTGATATTACTCAATTTATCATTTTTAATTTTTGTGATATCCACACCTTCCATAAGGATAGAGCCATGTGTTGGCTTATCAATGGTACTTAATAAATTCAGAAGTGTACTTTTCCCAGCACCACTTGGTCCCATAATTGCGATAAAATCCCCTTCATAAATCTCTAAGCTCACATTGTTTAATACCCTTGTTTTGACTCCTTTTTTGCCATATTCCTTACTAATATTTTTTACCTGCATGATTTCTTTCATTTACTGATACCTCCTTGACACCTATAGCATACCTTAGATGAAAGCCAAAATCCTTTCATCCACCTTACAGATACCATGATATCCTTACAATTCAGTAATATTGAAAAAATCTAGATGATGATCAAAAATAATACATACATCTGTGTACTTTTGAGGTATGGATACTATTTCAATCTGATGTTCTAACATACGGGCAATTTGTCTTACAAAGTATAGTCCCATTCCCGTGGATTTATATTCACCATTTCTAACATTATTACCTGTATATCCCTTTTCAAAAACACTTAATATATCTTCTTTACATATCCCGATTCCATTATCACGAATATGTAAAATCGTACGATTTCCTTTCATTTCTGTATATAAAGATAACTTTGGTTGCTCCTTGTGATATTTTATTGCATTGTGAATGATTTGATCTAACATATAGACCAGCCATTGTTCATCGCTTAACACCTTTTCATCCGTTATTTGATTATCAATTTCAAAATGTTCTTTGATTAGAAAAAACGATTGATGGCGAATACTTTTATCCACAATTCCTTTTAAACTTAACAATTCTATCTTTTTGTCATAATGAGAGTTCCATGTTTTACAGCCTGTCAGCATCGTATGTAATAATTGTTCCATCTTTTCACACTGTTCCTTGATTTCCATACGCAATGTGACATCATCATTGCGCTCATTCATCATATGAAGTGCGGCAAGTGGCAATTTTATCTCATGTGACCAGCGGGAAATATACTCCTGTAATTCGCAAAGCTTTTGATAGCTGTCTTCAATATCCTGATGATAAATCTGTTCATTATGTATAAATAACGCCTCATGATCATATAAAGGCTGATGCAAATCATCACAAACGATATACTCCTGACATTCTAAAAGGTCATCGATTTCTTTATGATGTTTCCATGTTCTATAATAATCAATAACTATAAGTCCTAAGATTATGATTGCTATTAAAAAATCCATATAATATATATCACTTTGCTGAATATGCACAGGACTCAAATAAACATAATATACACGATTCATCATCCAGACAATCACAATGCCAAGTAACAACATCCATTTTTGTTTAATATATGATTTCATGGTATTAAATATCCTTGTCCTTTCTTTGTGATAATGATATCCTCAACACCAGTTTCCTGTCGTATCTTTGATTTTAGGCGTGAAATACTGGTTGTTAAAGAGCCATCAGAAATAAATTCATCTGTACTCCATATCTGCATCATCAATTCTTCACGACTAACGATTTTCCCTCTGCTCTTTAAAAGAATCGCAAGTATACGGTTTTCCATCTTTGTTAATTCAATCACTTCATGATGATAACGTAAAAGCCCCTGTGAGAAATCATACTGCAGATCATTGGATAACTGCATCTGTACATGGTCCTGATATTCATAGGTTCTTCTTAGCATTGCCTGAATTTTTGCCATGAGATAATCTAACGCAAATGGTTTTTGGATATAGTCATCCCCGCCAGTTGTGATGGCCATGATTTTATCCTGATTGCCATCTCTGCTAGATATAAATAAAATTGGAACTGTGGAATTTTTACGTATTTTTTCACACCAGTAAAAGCCGTCAAAATATGGCAAATTGATATCTAATAAAATCAAATGTGGTTGTAGCACCTCTACCTCTTTGCATAAGTCATGAAATTTTGTGGCGCATACGACTTCTAGTCCCCATTTTTCGCAATAAAGTTTTATCTCATTTCCTAATACTCGATCATCTTCAATTATCATTATCCGCATATTATCACCCTCTATTATAATTATAAAGTATGTTTGCTTACTTGTATCTAACATTTTTGTGAGAAATACATAAGATAATACTATTAAAAAAGTCAATCTAAGGAAATCCTTGTTGATTGACTCTAAATATGATAATCCATAATCACAGGATAATTTTTATCTTTATCGTAATGAAGCTGTGCTTTGATTCCATATAATTCTTGCAAATGTGCTTCATTGATTACTTCTTTTGGATGACCTTCAAATACGATTTTACCTTCTTTCATTCCGATGATATGATCAGCATAGCGACATGCAAGCTGTAATTCATGGAGTACCATAATAATGGTTTGCTTCTTTTTTTGATTGAGTGTTTTCAATAGTTCTAATATTTCTAATTGATAAGATATATCGAGATAGGTTGTAGGTTCATCTAATACCAGTATATCTCCTTGTTGTGCTAATGCCATGGCAATCCATACTCGCTGGCGTTGTCCGCCGGATAAGTTTTCCACAAATTGTTCTCTTTGATCATATACACCTGTTTCCTTCATTGCCCAGTTGATGATTTCATAATCTTCTTTTGAAAGTGAGCCTAAAGGTTTTTGATATGGAAAACGCCCATAAGCTACTAATTCTTTTACTAATAATCCTGTTGGTGTGACAGGACTTTGGGGCAGCATTGCTAGTTTTTTCGCAATCTGCTTAGAATGCATTTTCTGTATATCCTCCTGATATAAGAAAATCTGACCTTTTTTAGGCTTCTGGATACGGGCAATGTTTTTTAGAAGTGTGGATTTTCCACATCCGTTAGGACCAATCATCACAGTGATTTTTCCTTCTGGTATATCCACATGAATATCTTCTAAAATTATACGATACTCATATCCGGCTGTTAATGATTTTACAGATATTGCATTCATAATGACTTCTCCTTTAACATCAAATATATAAAGTAAGGCACACCAATCAATGATATGGTAATACCTGCTGGTATTTCTATTGGGGAAAACAAATTTCTGGATACACTATCTGCGACAACAATGATGATCATAGAAATCAGTATGGACACAGGAAGATAATGTTTATGCTTTGTGCCAACCATAGATTTTGCGATATGAGGACCCAACAATCCCAAAAAGCTGATATTTCCTGCAACAGCTGTTGCACCTCCTGCAAGTATGATTGCATAACATAAGAATCGCTTTCGTTCTTTTTCCACAGAAACCCCTAAACTAATCGCAAGCTCATCTTTCAACTGCAAAATATCTAATGTCTTATGATGATACATGACAAGTCCTGTCACAATTATCACAATTGGTAAAATAGATAATGCATATATCCATCCACTTCCCCATAAACTTCCACTTGTCCAAACCAATACACGGTTATAATCCTGTGTACTGCCTTGAAATGTTAGAAACATAATACAGGCATTGATGGCGATATTCACACCAATCCCAGTTAATAACAGTCTTTGTGGATGAATGTCACGTGAGGAAGATATGAAATAAATCAATCCTGCGGATAGAAAGGCACCAAGTAATGCGATGATTGGCAATATCATGATGGATGCATTTCCCATCGCCTGATAATATAAGCTTCCTTGGGAAAAGATAAATAACACAGCAGCAAGGGATGCGCCGGCATTGATACCTATGATTCCTGCATCTGCCAAATCATTTTTCGTGATACCTTGAAGTAATGCACCAGCGATAGATAAGGCTGTAGCTACCAGCATTGCTGTTATTATTCTTGGTAATCGTAAGGTAAATACTGCAATATTCTGCATTTTAGTACCTTGTCCGACAAGTATTTTCCATATATCTGAAAACGCTATTTGGTAGCTTCCCCAGCCAAGGGATAAAACAATCGTAATCAATAAGATTACAGACAAGATGATCCATGTATATTTTATTTTCTTTTTCATTGGCTTCGCTCCTTTCTAACAAGATATAGAAAGAATGGAATCCCCATTAAAGATGTAAAGATACCAATTGGTGTTTCATAGGGACTTAACAGCATACGTGCTAATATATCCGCAAATACCAGTAAAACTCCACCTGCCAAAAAACTTAAAGGTAATAGAAAACGCATATCTTTTTTTATGATACGTGATATCACCTGTGGTATGATAAGCCCAACAAAGCTGATATTTTTCGCAACTGCGACACAGATCGCACTTATGGGAATAATCAACAATAGTGTAAAAAAGCGAATATGAGATGGCTTTTCACCTAAAGAGATGCATACATCATCCCCTAGGGATAATACATTGATTTTTGTGGATAACAACATTGCGCAGATCATACCAATCGTTGTAGCGATCATTAATTGTATGACATGATGCCAGCCGGTATTACGAAAACCACCCCCAACCAGAAAAGCAATCATTTGTGAATTGTTTGTGAGTAAGGAAATCACCGTGGAAAGGGATAGGAAAAATGTACTGAGGGCTGTTCCGGCTAACAATAGTTTTCCCATAGATGTGCGAGAAGGATTCTTCATAGTGAACATCACAAGCAAGCCACTTAATAAAGCGCCAATGAAAGATGCAATTACGATATTGTTTGTCGTTACCCATGCTGCATGGATATATAACAGACTAATTGCCAGCGTCGCCCCCTGTGATATGCCAAGAATGGATGGCTCTGCGATAGGATTACGTGTTACTGCCTGCATCATCGCACCACATATTCCCAATAGTCCTCCGACCAAAATAGTAGCAATTACCCGTGGCAAGCGGACATCCCGAATCAATTGATGATCTAACACATCTTCATAATGGAATAAAGCATTCCATATCGTTTCCTGATTCATGGTTTTAGCGCCTGATTTTAAGGCAAGATAAGTACCAGTGATCAATAAGAAGATCGATATCAGGATACATATCCAAAATCTTTTATTTTGCTTCATTTAGCATCCCTTCTATTTCAGCTAATAATTTTTCACGTCCAATAGGACTGTATCCTTGATTGAAATATGGTGAGGATGGAAGTGTGATCACATGTTTATTTTTTACTGCTGGTAGATTATTCCAGACACGGTTGCTTTCTAGTTCTTTCTGCATTTCATCCGTTGTAATCAAAAAGATGTAATCCGCATCAATTTCAGCCAAACCTTCATAAGTCACAACTGGTAAAGATATATCACTTTGTTTTGGCATGCCTTTTGGTTTTACAAGGCCTAAATCGTTATATAGCACATCTCCAAATCCTGCATCAGAGAACACAAAGAACTGTCCACCACTTGCCAGAAATGATAGATAACTGGTATCTTTTCCATATTTATTTTTGATGCTTTGAGATAGTTTTTCTGCTTTTGTTTCATAAGCAGATAACCAAGTTTCTGCCTGTTTTGTACGCTGGAAGATTTCCGCCATGTGATGAATATTTTCTTTCCAATCCAAGGCTTCATTTTGAATCATAATCGTAGGTGCAATTTTTGTTAATTGTTCATACATTTTTTCCTGTACGGTAGAAATCACAATAACATCTGGTTCTAAATTCATCACTGCCTCAATATCCATGGTATCCTGCATACTGTATCCAAGAATCTTTGCGCCTTTTAAAGTATCTTTTAGATAACTTGGAAATTTCGTATAATCATAGGCATCGCTATTCGCTGTGCCAATTACCTGATATCCAAGGATAGATAGAATATCACTATTTCCACTTAAATCTACTATTCGTTTGGCTTCTTTTGGTATTTCAACTTCGCCTCTTACATCTTTTACTGTTATCATTTCTGTATTAGAATGGTTATTTGTACTGCCACACGCAGTTAATGTTAATAAAGAAATCATCATACATAATGTAAATATTGTCTTTTTCATATGTCCTCCTAATAAGTTAGCTTAAGCTAATACTTTAAGATATTACCATATCCTGTTTTATGCTGTCAACCATTATGTTAGCCAAAACTAATCCATAAGATAGTTTTCCCCTTTTCTCACTTATTAAACATAAAAAAAGGCTTAAATATGGAATAATTATCCAATTAAGCCTTTTATAACTTATGCGTGTTTTTTATTTCTTTTCCATAAACTGATACATACGCCACCACTAATTAACAATGCCATAAATGCCATCCATGGATTACTGTGATCTGAAGTATCAGGTGTATTCTGTATAGCTGTTTTTACTTCAAGATTGTTGATTGCTTTTTGTAGATTTTTTGCATAAGCATCAATTTGATTCTGTTCCAGAATATTTTTATGATAATCAATATCATGGATTACACTATTTAGATATTTTACAGAATCACTTGTATAGTTATTTAAATCAGATGGTACTTGATCCATCAATTGATGTACTTTGGTATAATCGCCATCCAGATAAACCAAGCCTTTTACAGCACTTTCTATACTTTCTGCGAAATGATCTACCTTGTTTTGATCCTGAATCATATATCCATAATGTACAGCATCGATTGCTTTTTGTAAAGCTGCGACACTTTGTTTTGTGTAAACACTTAAATTTGTTGGAACTTTTTGTATTGCGGCATCTACTTTTTGATAATCTGCCTGTTTAAATGCCAGATTAGAATAAGCAGTTTCATAAGCATCTTTTGCATTTAAGAACGTTATAATATTTGTATTCTCTGCATCAAGTGCCATAAGTTTTTGATAAGCTTGTGCATATAATTGATATGTACTTTCTGTATAAACATCCGCTTTTTCTTTTGTTAGAGCTGTGCGATAAGATTCTAAATCTTTTGCTAAAGGATCTAATGCTTTTAATGCATTCTGAATATCCTGACAAGCTTTTTCTACTTCCGCAGCTGTTGCTTTTTGCTTAACGATTGCAGTGTCATGCAATACTTTTTGTAAAGCATTAAAGGAATCTTTCGTATAATCTGCTTTTTGATAAGCTGTTGTTGTTTCTACAACATGTAGATAATTTCTGATATCCACCAATTGTTTTTGTGCTTCTTTTAACTTTTGAATATGTGCCTGGATAATATCAGCATTAGAATTATTCACATCAGCTTTTGCAAGTTCAATTTCATTGCTTAATACTTCAAATGAAGCTTTTGTATAATCCGCTGGACTAATTTTCTCTAATTCTTTGATCATATCTATCATCATTACATTACCCTTAAACAATAGTCCTGCTTTTGCTTCCTGTAAACGATCAATTGCTTTCTTTACAGTATCAATGGTTCCCGTGTTAAACAGTTCTTTTGTGTCATTGACTGCTTTTTCATATGCCTGATATGTTGTTGTTTCATATAAATCTTTATTCAAGTTATTGAAATCATGATGTAGATTTTGTAGTTCTGTGATATCCGCAAGCTGATTAACGCTTTCTTTATATGCAATTCTTGCCTTAGCCATATTGACTGGATCTGTACTGTTTTGAATATCATTTGTCATATCTTCTTTAGCTTTTTGATATGCTTGGTAAGTCATAACAGAATAATTTGCTTCTATAAACTTTCCTTCATCATTCGCTAATGTATTCTCTGCTAATTCTGATTGCATGGTAGAATACACCAGATGTTCTTTCGCATCTTTGATGGCTGTTTCCAATGTTTGCGCATCCTCTTCGCTGATATTCTTTTCATCATTTAAAGCATCTTTGATATTGTTTAATGCTGATTTATAACGATCATAAGATGTTCCTGTATAGACTTGTACATCATCTATCATAAATGGTTTTTCTTCTTTGACATAAGCTTTTAAGGCCGTTGTATCTGCCTGAATCAAAGCATTTTTTATTACGCTTTGTAATGCATTGACAGCCATATCAATACTATTTTGAGATACGTATGTATTTTCATATATTGCGCTAGCATTTACTTTAGCATCTTCAAATTTTTGTTTTGTGTCAGATGTCCACTTCTCATTTAAAGATACCTGTAGTACTTTTTGCAGTTCTGTTTTATCAATAGCCTCTGTTTTATCTAATGTTAATATTTCAGATATTTCAGGAAGCTTGTCTGTCCATTGTACCTGTATACTCAAAAGATACTGATCATCTGGAATAACAAATTCATTTAATGGCAGGTTCAATGTTCCTAGTGTTACAGTTGTCGTTTTACTCAAATCATTTTTATTAGCAAGTATCGCACGCACAACAGCATTTGACATTTCACCAGATTGCACAATACGAATGGTTTTTACATTTTCAGGTTTTGATAAACGATAGGTAAATTCACCATTTTTTTCACTTGGTTTGTATGTGGTAGATAAATTACCATCAAACATATTGCTTGGGATTTTACCTTTTTCTTCAACTACGCTTGCTACAACATCTCTGTTATTTTCTGGTGATACATAAACACCACCATTGATCAATAATTCATTCATGTATACTGCACGATGATTATTAGAGGCTGTAAAACGTAAACGAAGATAACGACCTGATGCCTGCAGATTGGTTGCTTCTTTATACATATTGCCCGGATGACTGCTGTCATGTGTTAATTCAGAATAATTCTTGGCAGTATTGCTGGCATCTTCTGGCTCTGTATTTTCTTTGCCATCCCCAACGCTCAATAATTCTGTCCATTCATCATCCTTTGCATCAGGAGCTGCAGCGATTTCAAAAACACCATCCCGCAGGTAGTTTGGCTGTGTTTCCACAACATAATAACGGAAATCATGAATATCATATGTTTGCCCTAAATCAAAGATTGCATATTGTCCAGCTTGTGGAAAACCGCCGATTTCTGCGCCTGTGTTTATATTCTGATCGAATATATTAAAATCATTGCCTAAGGAACGCATATCTTCAGCTGGTCCCCATCCACCCGCAATTGGTGTATTGCATTCTAATAATTTTGCTTTAGGAGCTGTATACAATGTTACATAAAAATCTTTTAATTCCATTGTTACGGTATCTTTCGTATTTCTTAAACGGATATATTTCGCATCGAAGGAATCCTTTGTATTTTCTACTGGTGTCCATTGAATACCATTTAAAGAAGTTTCCAATACTACATTGGTTGGAATCTGTTCGATATGGATATCTGTAATATGCTTAATATTATCTAGTTGTAATCCTATATATTCTTGATTTTTCAATACGAGCGAACCATCATTCAAAGCCGCTTTTTGTGGTGTTATTATTGATGAAATATGATTATCTGTTATATTTGTATATACATGTTTTAAATCCCCTGTCTGATTCTCTTTTACAGTAAATTCAGAAAATTTTAACCATGCCCTTTTATCTTTTAAATTCACAACACGAATATACTTTGCTTTCGTATTATGTAAATCAATATCTAAAACATCTTTTCCACTTGCGACACCCTGATAATTATCATATCCTTCTACACTTTCCCATGTATTGCCATCTACTGATGTTTCAATTTTATAATTGTCAAGTTTATCGCCATCATTATTTCCGACGACTAAATGTAAACTCTTTAGTTCAATGACTTTACCAAAATTATATCCAAGATAATCACCTGCATATGTGGTATCTCCTGGTTCAGAATACCACACAAATGTATTGTCATTACCATCATACAATGCACTTTCCGCAGCACTACCTGCATATACATTCCAACTTGAAGACTTAATTACATGATAACCCCATACATCTGAATTTTCATGTTCATCATTGATTTCTATTTCATTCACATTTAAATAAGCATCATTTAGATTATCTTTGGTGGCAATCAAGCGAATACCCATGGCTTCTATATCTAAATTTTCAACATATATTTCCTGCAGCTTATTTAAAACACCTGTATATGTTTGATTATTTAAATCTACCCACGTTTTTCCATCTTGTGTATATTGAAGCTTACATTCCTCAAAATGATTCTTTCCACCGCCCAAAATAAACTTCATGGACGTGATAGATATCTTTTTAGAGAACATTGCGCCAACGTAATCTCCCTGATAGATAAGATTTGGATGTTGATAACTTATACTGGTATCTACATTGCCATCAAACACATTATTTATATTTCCTATCGGTGTATCTTGACGGCTTGTGATAAAGCGCTTTGTGACGATAGATGGATCCACAGCACTTTTTGTATAATTGCTTAAGTATGAATCCAGATATTCGATAAATGGAACGATATGTTGAACGCCTATTTCAGCATATTCTGTATGATCTACATAGTGGAACCCATAGGATTTAGATTTTTCAAATGCCTTTTTTCCAGCTGCCATATTCTCCATGACACTTGCGGTATCATTTTGTAATGTAGCTTTTACACCATTTAAATATGCGATTGCTGCAGCTGTTGTATCATCAAAACTGTTTAACCAATAGATCATCTGATCTTTTATAGCTTCATTCCCTGCATGATTTCTATAAGTTTTTGAGGCTTTTGCCAGCTTCTCAAATTCTTGAATCAAAGCATTTGTTTCTTCGATACTGACTGGTTTTTGTTTATCTAATTTTTCCTTAAATGGTGCTAACAATTTGTTTAATTCTACAGATTCCTGTAAAGGTTTTACCCTTGTATCCATATTTTGATTCATCATATGTTTACTCAGTTCCTTTAAAGCATTGGAAGCATCGTTTGCTAAAGCATTATTATGATCTACAAAAGAGAAAGAATCTTCCCATGCTTCATTTGCTTTTTCTTTAGATTGCCAGATATTCCAAGAATATTCTGCATTTCCAAAGATGGCTACTTTACTTGGTTCTGATTGCTGCATTGGATTTAATACAATTCCCTGAATGTTATCAGGATTTACACCTGGTTCTAAGAATGTATCATATCCGCCCATAATCAAGTGTTTTTTAGAATTATCGGTACATGGCCAGTTGATCCATAAGTATGGTCCACGACCTGCATTCTTTGTGAAGGTCTGTGTAAAGTTATTAGATACTTCGCCCCAGACTTTACCACCAGTCATAACGATTTGAACATTGTCTGGAAAATTATGATAATAGTTTTCCCCATAGTGCATATATTCCGCAGTTACAAATGGCAGTGTAAGTTTTAAATCCGGATAGGTTTTCTGCATTTCTTTTAACCATGCTGTCATATCTTTTAGAAGTCTTGTATAGTTTTCTGCACCAGAATTACCTGCATCATCTGCCAGGATTGCAATTTGACGTACACCAACTTCGATGGTTTGTTTAAATTTATCCTGTAGCACCTTTAAATCTGCATTATAATTTTCATCTGTATTAAAGCGAATAGGGTCTGATTGAAATGGATGCAAGGCAAAAACAAAACGACATTTTGAAGCATTTCCTGCCTCGGCTAATGGTTTAATTTTTGTATTGATTTCTTCATCACTATATAGTTCTCTCCACATTTTATTATGCTTAAGATCATCCTTTGGCGCATAAAAATATGAATTCAATTTATAATATCCACTCCAATTCATTAAATTTATACGATCCTGTGTTGACCATGGATTACCATAATAGCCTTCGATAAAGCCTCTACTGACAATATCTGCATAATCATTGATTGTGAAATTTCTAATGTGATAACTTTCCATTTGTGCAAATATATGGTACAACGTTGTCAAACCATAAAAAGCAGAATCACTATCCTTACCCAAAATAGCAATT
Organism: Absiella sp. AM09-50; assembly: GCF_003433845.1. Classification (NCBI taxonomy): domain Bacteria; kingdom Bacillati; phylum Bacillota; class Erysipelotrichia; order Erysipelotrichales; family Erysipelotrichaceae; genus Amedibacterium; species Absiella sp. AM09-50. The sequence goes on along the minus strand of NZ_QVFI01000025.1, from coordinate 12,294 downwards.
GTCTGTTGATTGCTTTTCAAAAAATATGCATCATTCTTCTCAAATAATGATGGATCTATTTCATTATTTTGACGGATATATGCATCAGCGAAGCCTTTAGAACCATAAACACCAACATAGATATTCGTCATACCAGATTTTGCCTGATCCGATGTTTGAATGGTTAAATTTTTTAAAGCCGCCACCTCATTCATTCGAGCTTTTGTGGCATCATCAATCTCCTTATCATAAATCACATTTACATTTTCTTGAAGGTTATATCCACCATCCTGATATTCTATGGAATGAACAGTAGGATATATTTTATATGCTTCATCATTCGTAGCTTCTTCTGCGAATACATGCACAGAAAAAGGCAGCGTGCCTGTAAATGCCATCATGAATGATATAAAACATGCAGCAAATTTTTTTAACATAGTTTTCTCCTTTCCATACTATTAATCTTTATATTCTTTAAATAATTGCTGTATCACATCCTTTTTTAATATTGTGATAAGAAAGCGCTCTCTTTCTACTTTATTAGTATTTATTTCATCCATCATTTCGTCTTTGCACTTTTTAGTATTGTTTGTGCACCTTTTAGTAATTTTATAATATATAATTAAATCAGCTTATTTTGTTATATATTAATAGCCACATATTGATAATTATATATATAAAAAGGTATCCGGTTAAGGATACCAAATATTTAAATGATTAACATTATAAATCATATTTCAAACGTATTCTTTCAATTTTCTTATGCATAATGGGATATAATATTTCCACAAATAACACATTTGAAATCATATAAATAACCATAAAAGGCAATGATGTTATCAATAGGGCGATGTAGCGTTGAAATTCAAAACTTCCTGTGGCCATTGTGGAATAAATATCCATAAACACACTAAAGAATACTCCAGAAAATAATGCGTAAACAATTCGTATGGTACGTTTTTTAAAACATTTATGTATGAATCCTGCACCTAGTCCAATGATCCCCCATGCAAGCATTTGAAAAAATGTCCATGGACCGATTCCGAAAAATAAATCCGACAGTAATGCAGATAAACTGCCACATAAAAATCCATTCCATCCGCCTAATAAGGCTCCTGCGATAATGGCGATTCCAGTAAGCGGTTTAAAGCCGGGTGCCCACAAAAATAAAACACGTCCAGCGACAGCCATTGTGATCATACATGCACATAATACAAGTTCACTTAATCTTGGACTTCTTTTATCATATTGATTCCAGCATGAAAACAAGATACAAATTGCCCCAAGATTAGCATAGAATAAAAAATGTTCCTCAAACCCATATAAAAGAAAAAGCATAAATGTACATAGCAATCCCAGAAAACCTATTCTTCTTTTCCACACATGCGTCATGATATCATATCCTCATATGTGATTGCACAAGGCGTCAGATGACGTGTACATCTTCTCCAATAGGTCGTATAAAAGTTATTATCCATCATAAATGAGCGAACAGGCTTTAATGCTGTGATGGTGCCATCAAATAAGAAGCCACAACGATCTGCACATAATGCCGCAAATTCTACATCATGAGATACCATAATGATTGTATGTTTTTCTGTTAATGTTTTTAAAATCTTCGCTAATTGTTCTCGATAATACATATCTAAGCCCTTGCTTGGTTCATCCAGCAATAAAATACATTCATCATCACAATGCATCAATAATAAAGCAAGTGCTGCACGCTGCAGTTCTCCTCCTGATAGATCATAAGGATGCATAAGCAACAGCTTTTCCAAGTCAAAGCATTTGATCCATGTATCACGATTAGAAAACATTGCATATTCTTCCTTTAAGCTGTCCTTCACAAATAATATTCTGGGATCTTGTGGAAGATATAATAATCTTTTTTTGATATCTACTTTGCCAAATTTATTCGCATATTTGCTACCTAACATTTTTAGGAATGTTGTTTTCCCACTGCCGTTTCCTCCAAATAAACATAAAATCTCATGCTCCTTTACCTCAATAGAAAAATCACGCAATACATCCGGACTATCTTTTTGATAACGCAGATAAACATGTTCACATCGTAATACGGTATTTGTATCTTCTTTTATTTTTGATGAAGCTATATTTACCATCTTTATCATTTGACGCATTTGTTTTTCTGTCACTGGATTTTCTTTTTCTTCGGGATACATCTGCTGTATATAACGTGCAGGATAAGGTAATAAGGCATCATAAGTAATATGTCCTTTACATAAATAATTTGGTTTTCCATCATATGCAATCGTACCCTCCTCAAGATAGATTATACGTTCACATACATCCAATAGGCTTTCTAACTGATGTTCCACCATAATGATTCCAATATCAAACTCTTTATGAATACGTATCAAAAGATCATAGAATCGCTGTTTTGCGATAGGGTCCAGCTGACTGGTCGGTTCATCTAATAAAATTACTTTTGGTTTCATCGCTAATACTGCCGCTAGCTGAACAATTTGTTTCTGACCACCGCTTAAATGCGAAATAGGAGTATGATAAATATCCTCCAATCCTAGAAATGATACAACTTCCGCAAGCTGTTGATGGATATCTTCACTTTTCATACCCAGATTCTCTAATCCAAATGCCAGCTCATGCCAGACCTGATCACTTACAAGCTGTAAATCTGGCTGCTGGGATACATAGCCAATGGATGCGGCACTTTCTAAATCGTTCATTTCTTCAATTAAAGTCTTTGTTTGATTTTCCCATATGATTGTTCCTTTTACATCCATTTTAGGGCGAAGCTGTTTTTTCAACATTCTCAACAGTGTTGTTTTTCCACATCCGCTTTTACCAGCAATCACCACAAAGCTGTCAATGGGTAATGTGATATGGATATCATGCAATACTGGCTGTTTTGCGTTGATATAAGAAAGTGAATCTATATCGATTCGATATCTTCCCATGCCGGCACCTCCTTTTGAAATAAGCATAATGGTAATGCACATAAACCTATACATGCGATAAAAAATAAAGCCGCCTGCAGAATGGATAATTCTTGATAAAAACTTGGATACCACCAGAAAGATATGCCATGCATTCCAATCACACTCAAAATGATACAGACAACGTTAAAAAGTAACACCCTTCGATCTCTTTTCTCTATAGGATATCTTTGATATATACTGCGTTTTCGTTCTCCATAGCCACGTGATCGCATAGATAAAGATGTTTCTACACCTGATTCCATTAACCAGGTAATGAGCATGGATACAACCGCAATGTTTTCTCTAATGGATGAAAACCAGTTATGCTTCGTTATCATCAGACTTCTTGCATAACGAATATCCTCATATTGTTTTTTGATGCTGGTTAATTGACGTAAACTTAAGGAGCATAAGATTGCGGCATTACAAGATATCTTTGTGATCATATACAAAATCTGATCCGTATAAATCATATGGGAATATATACGAAATAAATTCATGATACCTGCAAGCATAATTCCTAAATCAAGGCCATATAAAATAGATTCCCACGTTATTGGGGTATTCCAGATAAAGCATAAGATATAAATGCCACGATGTTGAAAAAACGGATTGCTGACTGCCATCAGAATCATCAAAAATATATTTTGTTTTAGGATACTTTTTACTTTCATATTTGGAAATTCCAGTATGTATATCCAGCTCATGATAAACAAAAGTACATGAATCAAGGGATGTGAAATAATGGTATCCCATGCAATTAGTGTAAACACAAATAGGGTAATGACAAAAGGATGATATCGTTTCAGTTCAAGCATCAGATATCACCCACTTTGACTGTATAACGCCACTCTATCACATCACCGGCTTTTACTTTGTACTGTGTACTGCTTATCGTACAAACTGTCCCATTCACTGCATACAGCCATCCAGAACTTTTCCCTGCATCAAATTCTCCTATATTATTTATATATTTTACATATCCATTGCTTGCATCTAAAGGGATGCCTTGTTGTGCACATACCCTGGAAAGAAGATCATAGACGGTATCACCATCCTGTATTTCTACACTTACAGGTGCAACCAGTACACCATCTGCTGGTATAAAATTTTGAAAACGGGAATCTACTTCGCCTTTATGATCTAAAATATTTTTCATATCAATAGAAAAGGTCACAGTCTGAATTTCAGGCTGTTTTACTGGTGTTTCTTCTTTATTTGTTTGTGGTTTCTGAGTAGAGGTTTCCTGTTTAGGTTTTTCTTCTTTTTTATCTTCTGAAGGGTTCTGTTTATCAGGTACTTTATTACTTTGTTTATCTGATGTTACTTCTTCTTGCTTTTCCTTTTTTGTATCTTCCTTTGAAGATTTCTTTTCTATATTCGTATGCTTTGATTCCAGATATAATTTATTCTCTATGGAAGATATACCAACAGGTGTTTTTTTATTATCCTGCTTTGCATATATAAACAGAAAAGAAAAGGATATGAGGGCTATCACACCTAATAATATTCCTTGTATGTAACGTTTTTTCTTTTTATCGCTCAACATATCCTTACCTTCTTTCTTAAGCTTTTTTTCTTACAAGCACCAGGCCGGCACTCGCACATAATGCCAATACAAATAAAGAACTGTTCATACCTTTACTGGTATCTTTGATAACCGGTTCCTGTTTATTACCATTTTGTATTTCTTTATCTGGTGTATTCACATCATCTTTTTCATTTATAGTTTCATCAACGGTTGGTTGATTCACCTGAAAACGATTTTCATTCAGTTTTACTCCAGCCTGATATAAATAATATGGCACTCCTACTTTCGCATTCTTATAAGCAATCAATGCACGAACAGCCTGTTCCGTACCATAACCATCCAAATCATTCTTATCTGTACTACCAAAACCTTTTTTATCTTCCAAAGCAAAATTCATTAATCCATCTATCAATGTATTACCATTTACCACAAATTCTGTATTCATATCTTTTCCATATGCTGCCATAGTGACAATCATCATTGCGGTTGTGTTAGAATTGCCATTTGACCAAACACTTTTCATCGCACCATTTTCTTCTTGGAAATCTTTTAGATATGTGAAGCCTTCTTCGACTGCCTGTTTTACAGCATCCTTGGTTTCCTTAGAAATACCTGTTTCACTTTCTGGCAGGTTATAATATGGCGCAAGTGCCGTTAATACCATTGCGGTCGTGTCTGTATCAGAAGATCCCCAAGTCCCTGTATAATCTCCAGTGTAATTCCATGCGTGATCTGCTGGATTTCTTAATGCGATCAAATCCTTGATTAACTGGTCTTTATCCAGTTTACTGTCCTTTGCAGGTGAATAATTTCCACTATGTAAGGCTTCTAATGCAAATACATAATCGTTTGTGAAGGATAATTCAAATTCAGATAACATATCATAAAGATTGACAATCTTACCATTCATTTCATATGCGGATGCATCGTATCCATAAGCTTCTACAAGCATAATCATCTTTTCAACATCATTAGCCGTTGCTCTTGGATTTTCTATTTTTTTCTGTGTTAAAGGAATAAATTTTGCTTCACTTTTCTGCAGCTGTTCCTCATTCATTCCATAAGCTGTCTGAGATAATGCGATAAATGCATCATCTCCTGTATATAATGGAATACTGCCATCTTGCAAGGAAGTAAAACTACCTTCAATCCAATCAATTGGATTGCTTGTTGCTTCATTCACTACATTTGTTTCCTGTGCATTTACTGGCATACATAAACTTCCAAAGGCAAGTGCTGCCGCAAATGCGATACTCATTAATTTCTTCATTTTCTTTCTCCTCTTTTCTTACACAAGAAAAAGATAAGGATACTGAATAAAAAAACTCTTTTACCATGATGAAAAGAGTTTCTTATCTTTCTCAATCATGGTGTGCTTAATCTCTCGTTAATCACATCCATATAGATAATGGCAAGTATTCCGGCTCTAGTTCAACATCTTAATTCGTCTTCCCATAAGTTATACAGTGACAATTGAATAAGACTCCCTATTACGGCGGCGGGACCGCGCAGGTCTTTCACCTGCTTCCTTTTTCATCACTAAATTGTGAACCATTATCCTTATCATTTTTCAATGAGCATGTGTATTGTATCATGTTTATCTTTATTGCGCCATCGTTTATCACATGACTTCCATAAGAAAGTTTTATTTTGTTATTATTTTTTTATGATTGACAAAAAATCGTTACTCTTCTATGATTATAATAGAAAAAGGGGCAAGGAAGGAGTATGTTGTATGAATAATCGTAGAATTGCGTTAATATTCAAGGCTTTCTGTGATGAAAATCGTGTGGAAATACTTGAAATATTAAAAGAGGGAGAACATTGTGCATGTGAGTTATTAGATAAAATGCAAATCAGTCAGTCTACTTTATCCCATCATATGAAAATTTTGATTGACAGTGGAATCGTTGAATCTAAAAAAGATGGAAAATGGATGCATTATCGCATCAATAAAACAGGCTGTGAAGAAGCAATCGAGCTGATTCATTATTTTGAAGATACTAAAGAACGTATCCCATCCTGCTGCAAGTAAATTTTTCAAGAAAATTCATTTTTGATATTGTCAAAATGAAAAAGATATGATATTATAACAAGGCATTCAGAAAGATGCCTTAATAGCTCAGTAGGTAGAGCATCCGGCTGTTAACCGGCAGGTCACAAGTTCGAGTCTTGTTTAAGGCGCCATTGAAAGACAAAACCATTGAAATAAATATTTCAATGGTTTTTTTGTATAATCCTAGACAATGTGACAATGTATCAATATCTCTCATATAAATGATTTCTGAAGAAACATGAAAAGAAAAACATTATGTTTTCTTACGCCTGTATGCCAAGTATGTCGCAAATGAAATCACTTCATTCATTTCCTCCGCACTAAGATTTCTGCATAATTCAATCAACATCATTTCCTGATTAGAAACCTTTGCGTCATATATGCCATAAAACGCATTCAGATTAAGATTCAATATAGAACATATTTTCACCATATTCTGGTAAGGGATATCATTTTGCCCATTTAAATAATGTGATACTTGCATTTTACTGACATTTAATTTCTCAGCAAGCTTCGCCTGTGTCATGTTTTTTTCTTTTAATTTTTTTCTTATCAGCTTACCAAAATCTTTTGTATTCATATTCTAATCTACCTCAATTTTATTATAGGATGTACCAAAAGATTAAGATATATACATAACTTGATAAGTTACTAAGAAAAATAAAAGTAAATTTATACTTTACCAATACATCAAAAAAGAGTGAAAAATCATTTCTTATTTTGATGGAAATCATTTTTCTCTCTTTGTTTATAAAGTAAATAATTCATGTAGTCAGCAAGCTCTTGTCTGTTTGCTTCGTTTAGATATCTCATCAGTTCAACCATACGCATTTCATCATCATTCATACTGCCATCGTATATTCCATATAATTTATTTAAATTCAGATTTAATATTTTACATATCTTTGCGACATTTTGAAAAGGCACTTCATTATGCCCACTGATATAATGCGATATTTGACTTTTACTAACGCCAAGCTTATAAGCTAGCTTTGATTGTGTCATATTCAGCTCTTTTAATCTTTGACGTATTAACTCTCCAAAATTTTCCATATTTTACCTCATGATAAAATTATAGAGTTATCAGAAAATTTTAGATATACGATTTTAGTGATAATATACATTTTTGTATATAGTTTTCGTAACGCTAAACTTCATGGTCAAAAAAAATCATTTGTTTTGATATCTTTCATCTCTGATCTTCAAATAGTTTATTTTCTCTTTAGCGAAGTATTCTTTTTCTTCACCTTGCAAGATTTTTATTTCTTTATGAATTTTCAGAAATAAATCCTCTACACTCATCTGGTAATACTCTGCAATCTTTTCTAAATCTTCTTGTGACAGCTTTCCTCTTGCGTTTTCTATACGATTGTATTTGTGTAAACTCATCTGTATTTCATCCGCAAATTGATATTGTTTTAAACCTTTTGCGCTACGCAAACGTTTTAATATCAGTGCTGTCGCCCACGCTTCAACATCAGATTTATGATTCATAATAACCTCCTTTTTTTTAAGGATATCACATAATTTAAAATTTGCAAGTTACTTTTTCTTCACAAAAAAAGAATAACCCTTAAAAGAGTTATTCTTCCGTTTTTTCTTCTGGTTGAATGATTAATCGTATTTTCTCAATATGTTTATCTTCTACTTCTAATATATCAAAATGAAGATTTTTATAATCCACACTTGTTTTTGAACCATCTTCCAAAATTTTTCCTAATAAATCCAACAGGAAGCCTGAAATGGTATCATGATCTTCACTTTCTAAATCTAAAGATAATTCTTCATTTAAATCATCTACATTCATGAAGCCGTCAATCAGATACGTATGTTCATCCAGTTTCTTTAACTGGGGTTCTTCGATTTCATCATATTCATCCTCGATATCACCCATGATTTCTTCAACTAAATCTTCAATTGTGGCAATACCAGAAAAGCCACCATATTCATCCACCAGAATTGCTAAATGCTGGCGTTTCTTCTGCATTTCTTTAAACAGTTCATCTATATTTTTCGTTTCTAATACAAAATATGGTTTTCTTAAAATCTTTCGGATATCCACTTTTGTATAATCATAATGATATTTATGTGCTTCTATTAGGAAATCTTTAATATGTAGAATACCAATAATATCATCTACCGTATCTTCATAAACAGGAATACGTGTATAATGCATTTCCATTAAATCATCTAAATAAGAATCTAATGGGTCATTGATATCAATACAGAAAACCTCTGTTCTTGGTGTCATGACATCTTCTGCCTGAATATCATCAAATTCAAAGATACTGTTGATCATCTCTGTTTCTGTTTCATTAAACACACCGTTTTCCTGTCCACTTTCTACCATGGAACGAATTTCTTCACGTGATAAAGATTCTTCTACATTTTCATCATGCATACCAAATAAGCGCAAGACAAACTTTGTGGACCATGACAATATTTTAATAAATGGTGATGCGATTTTTGATACCACAACAATTGGCTTCGCACACATCATTGAGAATTTCTCTGCATTTTGAAGGGCGATACGCTTTGGTACCAATTCACCAAAAATCAAAGTCACAAAGGATAATAAAATAGTAATCACAACGATTGCGATTGTTTCTCCATATGGCACTTGCCATTGCTTTAAAACCGTCGCAAAGCGAAGGGAAATCCCTGTCGCAGCACTGGCAGAGTTAAAGAAACCCGCTAATGTGATTGCCACCTGAATAGTAGACAAAAAGGCAGTTGGTTCTTGTAGAAGTTTTTCTACCAGCTCCGCTTTCTTATTGCCTTCCTCCACCAAACGGTGAATCTTTGTTTTACTAACGGATACGATTGCCATTTCACTTGCGGCAAAGTATGCGTTAATCATCGTCAATATAACGATAAGTAATAATTGTACCATGATCGATGAACCTTGGGGGTCATCCATAAATCATCTCTCCTTTTTTCATTTTGAATGAATTTTATCAGATTTCAATATAAAAGTAAAGTACCTTAACAACAGTCCCACTGATACATCACTTCTGAAAAATCACATTTCCTTAAAGCTTCCCATGTCATAAAGAATTTTGCTACTCCACAATCTCCCCACATGATGTCTTCTACACTATCTAATTGAAATAACAAAACATCATATTCCGGCATGCCTGCACGATGATCATATTGTGTAAAATACGGATATCCACCCATCTGACAATTGCAGGTTTCTAACATATCATACAGCTGGTCCAAAGTGTCATCATCTAAATCATAATATCTTGTGACATCTTCAGGCAAGATATCTTTACAGCTTTCTTTTAAAACATCATTAAAACGATAATCACTCAAACTAATCACCTGTTCATCCAGATAAGGCGTTAGTACATAGGTATTAGAAGGTGAAAAAGGCAGTGATATATCTGAATCATCGCAATTGGTGTGATGTACATCTTTCAGGATATCCGGATGTTCCACATTTTCATAATATCGTATACACCATGTCGTTTGATCAAATGGATCATCACAATTCATACCTGCCATATCATTATCCCCAGCAATAAATATTTGAAGAATACCTTTCTGCGGAAAGTCCTGTATATGCGGTATTTTAGAAAAATCTAATTGTGCCAATAGATACAATTCTTTTCCTGTTTCTATATTCACTGGTGGCTTCTCACCTTCTGGAAGATAATATGCACCACCAATCTTCATATCAAATGGACTTATCTCATTTTTCTTTTCAACTTCAAAGCGTATGATAGGGCGTACACTTGCCTGTTTTAAATGCTCATAAATCTGTTTTGCATCAAATGCTTCTTCTCTTTTTTCCATATTTGTTTCCTCTAATTGAAAAAGGTCATTTCTGACCTTAGTATCCGCCTTCACTTGTTTTTCTTTGCATTAGTGTTACTCCAGCACTCGTGCCAATACGATCGGCTCCTGCTTCAATCATTTTTTCCATATCTTCAAATGTACGTACACCACCAGCTGCTTTGACTTTACATGCATCTTTTACTGTATCTTTCATTAATCGTACATCTTCTACAGTCGCACCACTTGTAGAAAAACCAGTGGAGGTTTTCACAAATGCTGCGCCAGCTTCTACACAAAGCTTACATGCCTTTACGATTTCTTCTTTGCTTAACAAACAGTTCTCTAAGATCACCTTTACTGTATGTCCCTGCGCTGCTTCTACAACCGCTTTTATATCTTCAAGTACAGCATCATAGTGTCCAGCTTTCATCTCGCCAATATTTAATACCATATCGACTTCGTTGGCACCATGATTAATGGCATCTCTTGTTTCAAATGCTTTCGCATCGCTGCTCATTGCACCTAATGGAAAACCAATGACAGTACATACCATAACATCACTTCCTGCCAATAATTCCTTACAGGCTGATACCCAATATCCATTCACACAAACACTTGCGAAATCATACTCTTTTGCTTCTTCACATAGCACTTTTATTTTGTCATACGTCGCATCTGCCTTCAACAATGTATGATCAATATATTTATTCATTTTCATTATAAAAATCCTCCTGTTTACTACTATCAGTATAGCATTATCTTACGCAATCATCCATAATGAAATTGTTTTTCTTATTCATATGGTTCCTTTGTTTTAAAGCGCCCAGACCAATAGGCATGAATGAAGGGATCTTTTAATAAACGCATGGTTAAGCGATAGAAACAAAGATATCGTGCAGCTTCCATAATCAATAATAAAATAATACATAACATAGAATATTTTTGTGATATACATGTCTGCATAATTTCTGGCAGCATTGCCACCTGACGTACCAACTCACACAGCCATGCGATAAATATTAAAGGCTTTGTGATACGATGATAGAAAAACATGGTTACCATAGGAAACATCCAGATCAAAATAGAATACAAGGTAGACAGCATCAACATACGCTGAATATATGGAATACCAGCATCATGACGATTATTTAAATGCATCAGATATAGAAACAAATAACAAAACAGAAATCCACCAAAGCATAACATCACAAGCAGGAATGCATTGATACGTATGCGTTTTTTCGCTCTTATAATCAAAGGGCTTCGCTGCGGCAGTCGTAATATCAACGGGATCGCTTCATCATTTTGAAACGGTATTCCCTGCATAGGATTTTCTTCCTCATCATCATTAGGTAGTTGTTCGTCTTCATCCAAGGCATCTTCATAGATGATATATCTGCTCCAGATACAGCGCATTGTAGGGTCTGTACGCATTTTTAACATACAGCTACACGTTAAAATAGTTTTCAACACAAGCAATATAGCAAATAAGTAACGCAATATATTATCTGTTTTATCAACGATTGGATATTCTAATACCTGTAACATATCGACCAGTGTATATAAAGAAATGATAGTAAATGCCGCAAACAGTGTCCTTCCAACCTTACGAAAGCGCCAAAGCATGCGAATGATGATACCCCATATGACAAGCATACTGATTGTTTTCACCATAAATATCAGCATTGCGTCCTTTTCTTTTGGCACAAATAACATTTTTACCATAAAATAATTGATTACACTATAACATAATAAGAACATATAAAAGAGAATCAGCAGCACTTTTAAATTCTGCCGACCTTTTCTTTGCATATATCGGTAATTTTCTTTTGTGACTTTCTTTCTCATGACTCTATTATACATGAATTACTTTCTGATATATATAATATTTCCCAGGTAATAATACAAAAAAAATAAACAGTCACCATGGACCAATGCCAATAAGTTAAAGGTATTGACAAAAACAAAAATCAGGAATATAGCTA